>CAYRZM010000189.1:0-14072 GCA_964428685.1 uncultured Devosia sp.
GAGCTGGGACGTGAGGAACGGCGCGCGGATCCAGATCAGGTCGTCCTCGCTCTGCTCGCCGAGCGGCACGCCGGGCCGGATGCCGGCATGGACGAACAGCCAGCCGGGGAGCGACAGATAGAGCGGCAGGCTCTCGATGAAGCGCAGATGCGCCGGCGGAAGGGCGTCGGCCGGGTTGCCGCCCGTCGTCGGGACGACTCCATAGGACTCGAGCGTCTCGTCGCCGCCCTGGGTCAGCCAGGTATCGGCCTGGCTCGTGTCGGCAAGTGCCTCCAGCATCACCGCCTCATGGTTCCCGAACAGGGCGAAGCGCCTGAAACCGGTGGGCGCCGGTCCCATCACGTGCTCGACCACCGCCATCGACGAGGGTCCGCGGTCGATGTGGTCGCCCAGCGTGATCAGCCACTTCTCGCCCTCGATCCCGAGCCCGTCCTCGGCGATCTCCGCCTCGAGATCGAGCAGCTGGTCGAGACAGCCGTGAACGTCGCCGATCGCATAGACGGCGGCCGGCCACTGGTGGAAGGCGAGGCGAGGGTGGGACATGCGCCTTGATACGCCATGGGCGCGCCCGCGCACCACGTGCTTTATCTTTGACCGCCAGGCGCTAGGATCGGGTCATGCTCAGCTTCATGGCCTATCGCCACCGCGGCTTCGTGACCGCCGGATTCGCGGGGATCGTCGTCGGGATCGTGTTGCTCGTCCTCGCCCCGCAATACGCGACGGCGGCGGCGATCAACGCCTTCTTCTTCGTCTACGTCGCCATGGTGGTGCCCGCCGCCGCGCGAAAACTGACGCCCGCCTTCCTGCGCAAGCACGCCGACGAGGAGGACGCGCCCGCGCTCGTCATCTTCTTCGTGATGGTCATCGCCGCCCTGGTCTCGGCGATCTCGCTGATCGTCGTGATGGCCGAGGGGCGGGCGGGTGCCGGCTGGCCCCTGGCGCTGGGCGCCGCCTCCGTGGTGCTGGGATGGTTCGCCGTCCACACCATGATGGCCATGCACTATGCCTACGAGTTCTACGGCCGGCCCGACGCGGGCGTGACGGCGGCGGGCAAGGATGGCGCGGCGGGCGGACTCGCGTTTGCCGGCACCGACGAGCCCGACGGAACGGCATTCCTCTACTTTGCCTATACGGTCGGCATGACGGCGCAGACCTCGGACACCTCGGTCAGCACCAATGCGATGCGCCGAATCGTCTGGCTTCACAGCATTTTCTCGTTCTTTTTCAATACGATCATCGTGGCGTCCGCGGTCAATATTGTCGTCACGCTGGGCAGCTGAGCCGCAAATCCGCCCCTGCGCCTCCGCGAAAATTTCGTGACTTGCCTCCAACCAGTCACGGCAAACCCGTAGTTCTTGGTGTATCACTGCAGCTGAAGGGCCTCGCCGAGGGCTCGGTGAACGACGTTTCGACCGAAGAGGAAGAACCCCATCATGAAGCTGAAATTGATCGCCGGATCCCCGCTGATCCTCGCCGCGGCCCTGACGCTGAGCGCCTGCGGCGGCAGCACACCGCCGGCCTCGTCGAGCTCGAGCTCATCGAGCGTCGCCCCGCCGCCCAGTTCGTCGAGCGCGATGGCGGCCCCGTCCTCGTCGACCGAAGCCCTGCCGTCGAGCAGCGCCATGGCGCTGGCGACCAGTTCCTCCGACCAGTCGGCGATGTCGGCCTCGATCGCGCTCGAATCCGCCACCATGGAGATGGCCTCCTCATCTTCGGAAGCGGCCGCGATGGCCGCTGCGTCGTCCTCATCTGAGGCGGCGGCGATGGCCGCCGCTTCGTCTTCGTCCGAAGCCGCCGCTATGGCGGCCGCGTCGTCGTCCTCTGAGGCCGCAGCGATGGCCGCGGCGTCGTCGGCGTCGGAAGCTGCCGCAATGGCAGCTGCCTCCTCTTCGTCCGAGGCTGCGGCGATGGCCGCCGCCTCGTCGTCCTCTGAGGCCGCTGCAATGGCCGCAGCATCCTCGTCGTCGGAAGCCGCCGCCATGGCTGCGGCGTCATCGGCGTCGGAGGCCGCTGCGATGGCGGCTGCCTCCTCCTCGTCCGAGGCTGCGGCGATGGCGGCTGCGTCGTCGTCCTCTGAGGCCGCTGCAATGGCTGCGGCATCCTCGTCGTCGGAAGCGGCCGCGATGGCTGCGGCGTCATCGGCGTCGGAAGCCGCTGCGATGGCGGCTGCCTCCTCCTCGTCTGAAGCTGCTGCAATGGCCGCTGCCTCGTCGTCTTCTGCGGCCGCGGCTGCCGCTGCGTCCTCGTCGTCGGAAGCGGCTGCGATGGCTGCGGCTTCGTCCTCCTCGGAGGCAGCCGCGATGGCCGCGGCGTCGTCTTCGTCTGAGGCGGCCGCAATGGCTGCTGCATCTTCGTCGTCGGAAGCCGCCGCGATGGCTGCGGCATCCTCCTCGTCTGAGGCCGCCGCAATGGCTGCAGCGTCCTCGTCGTCCGAGGCTGCGGCCATGGCGTCGTCTTCGGAAGCCGCAATGGCGTCCATGTCGTCGTCGTCCGAGATGGCGATGTCGTCGGAAATGCCGATGTCCTCGTCGGAAATGGCGTCGTCCGCGTCCGAAGCCGCCCCGATGGCCGCCGCCACCGGCAAGATCCCGGCCGCCGCCCTGACCGGGGACGTCGAGATCGCCGCCGCGGGCTCGACCACCGACGGTCTTGGCTATGTGGGTGTGTGGGCCACCGACGCCGCGGCCTGCGACGCCATCGGCCAGCCTGGCGCGACCGGCTTTGCCGTGATCACCACCGCCACCTACCGCACCGGCCCGTCGGCCAGCTTCGGCGCCTTCCAGCCGATGACCGACGGCAAGGTGGCGCTCGATGTCGACGGCAGGAGCGTCGCCCTCGAGCAGACGTCGCCCGACGCGCTCACGATCGATGGCGTCGCGATGGTCCGCTGCAAGCCGTAACGGCTGAAAATATCGGGGAAGGGCCGCGGAAGACCCGCGGCCCTTTCTATTTGGCTCCGGTCGTTGCCGCGTAGAGCGCGATCGCGGCCGCGTTCGAGACGTTGAGCGACTTGATCGCCCCCGGCATGTCGAGCCGCACCATCTCGTCGCAGAGCTCGCGGGTCCGCTGCCGCAGGCCCTTGCCTTCGGCGCCGAGCACGATCGCCAGCCGCTCGCCGCCCCCGCGCGGCACCAGCGGGGAGGGCGCCGCCGAGTCGAAGCCGACCACCCGCATGCCGCGCGCCTTGAGGAGCTCCAGCGCATCCCCCAGATTGCGCACTTCGACCAGCGGCACGAGATCGAGCGCCCCCGACGCGGCTTTCGCCATCACCCCCGTTTCCCGCGGCGCATAGCGCTGCGTGGTCACCACCGCGTCGGCGCCGAACGCGCAGGCGGTCCGAAGGATCGCGCCCACATTGTGCGGGTCCGTCACCTGGTCGAGCACCACCACCAGCCGCGGCGCGGCAATGTCGTCGAGCCCGAAGCGGCTGACCGGCTCGACTTCGAGCGCCACCCCCTGATGCACGGCATCGCTCCCCAGCAGCCGGTCGAGCTCCCTGGGCGTCACCTCGCGCACCGGAACCCGGCCGAGCTCGCCGCTCTCCTTGAGCCGCATCAGCGCATTCGGCGTTGCGAGCAGCTCCCGCTTCTCCCGGCGGCCATTATCGAGGGCTGCGCGCACCGTATGGAGGCCATAAAGATAGACCGGCCCGCTGTCGGGATCGTACTTCGGCTTGGGCGGAAACTTGTTGACGCTCATGGCTTTGGCCTAGTGGCTTTGAGGCAGCGCAGCAAGCCGCCGGGCCGCCGCGATTTGCAGTTGACACTCTCCGACCCGCTCACCATAAACCGCCACGGCGCGGGCGGCGGCAGTCTCCCGCGCCCTTGTCTTCCGTCTCGATGGAGGGGTGGGAGAGTGGTTAAATCCGGCAGACTGTAAATCTGCTCGCTTAGCGTACACTGGTTCGAATCCAGTCCCCTCCACCACTTGCTGCCGGCCCAGTCCGGCACGCCGGAGGCGGGTGTAGCTCAATGGTAGAGCAGCAGCCTTCCAAGCTGAATACGAGGGTTCGATTCCCTTCACCCGCTCCAGCTCTGGCGAACCTCACCGCCAATGAAGATGCCCCGGCCGCAACCGGGGCATGAATTCGGTCGGCAGCTTCGGAGGCCGGGGCGCCGGCCTCGCGACGGCTACTTCTTCATCGAGGCGTCCATCTTGGCCTTCATGGCGTCGGCCTCTTCCTTCCAGGCTTCGATGCACTTGGGCAGGAGCGGCAGGAAGTAGCAGTAGGCCGGAACGGTCATGGCCTTGGCGCTGGTCGCCATATCGGCGGCCCCGGCTGGGACGGCGGGAACGATACTCGCTGCAACAATGGCCGCGACAACGAGAGTCTTTTTCATTGGTTTCCCCTGGACGAACCCGCGCTGAGCCGCGGGCGGCAAGGACGCTATTCCAGTGGTCTCCGGCCGACAACGCCGGCCTGTTCAAATCCCGGCGCTGCGCGGATTCGGCAACACTGCGCCTGCGCGCCGAGGGTTGCACCGGCGCCCGTTTGCGACTAGATCGTCCAGCGCCTCGGAGGGGTATAGCTCAGTTGGTAGAGCATCGGTCTCCAAAACCGAGGGTCGAGGGTTCAAGTCCTTCTGCCCCTGCCAGGCGATCACCGCAAAGTCCTGCAAATTAACCCCGTCTGAGCGCGGCCTTTGTCCGCCGGCGGCGCCCGCGCTATCGTTTGCGCACCCCGCAGGAGGATGCCTTGAAAGCTCTCGCCGCCACCCTTGCCGCCCTCGCACTGTCCGTCTCCTCCGCGGGAGCTGCCGACGTCGCCAGCCTCACCCGCGATGTCAACACCGCAGCGGCGGGTTACCTGCAGGGCGCCTATTACTGCGTGCCCCTGCTTGGCAACGCGCCCGTGACCACGGCCAGCAACGCCGTAAAGAGCGCATTGGTCGCCGAGGGCCTGAGCGGTGGCGCTCTCTCCGCCAAGCTCGCGAGCATGCAGAGCAGCGCCAAAGCGCATGCGGCAGGCCAGACCCCGTTGCTATCGCTCATCGGCAAGAACGGGGTGACGCGGGCTGCGGTGTCGTCGATCTGCCAGTCGAACCTCTCGCAGGCCAAGGCGACCCTCAGCCACGACGTGGCCAAGCTCAAGGCCGCCAAGCACTGATCTAGATCTGCGCGCCGTTTTCTGCGGCAAAGTAGTCGATCGCCCGCCGCAGACCCTCGTCGAGCCCCACACTCGGCTCCCACCCCAGTCGCTGGCGTGCGCGGGAGATGTCGGGCTTGCGCACCCGTGGGTCGTCTTCCGGCAGCGGGCGGTGGACGACCGCCGAGCGGCTGCCGGTGAGGGAAACCACGCGCCGGGCAAGGTCGGCGATCGTGATCTCCGCCGGGTTGCCGAGATTGATCGGCTCGAAGCCGAACGGGTCGGCGGTGAACAGCGCGACAAACGCCTCGACCATGTCGGAGACATGGCACAGCGACCGCGTCTGTTGGCCGTCGCCGAACACCGTCAGCGGTTCGCCGCCCAGCGCCTGCACGATGAAGTTGGAGACCACCCGTCCGTCGTTGACCGCCATGCCCTCGCCGTAGGTGTTGAACACGCGGGCGACGCGGACATCGACGCCGTGCCGGCGCGCATAGTCGGCGCACAGCGTCTCGGCGGCGCGCTTGCCCTCGTCGTAGCAGGCCCTGGGTCCGATCGGGTTCACGCTGCCGTTGTAGCCCTCGACCTGCGGATGCACTTCGGGGTCGCCGTAGATCTCGCTCGTCGAGGCATGGAGCAGCCGAATCTTCCGCGTCCGCGCCAGTTCGAGCAGGTTGTAGGCGCCCCACACGCTCGTGCGCATCGTCTGGATGGGGTCCGCCTGGTAGTGCGGCGGCGACGCCGGGCAGGCGAGATTGAAGATGCCGTCGACCGCCAGATGCACCGGCTCGATCACATCGGCGTCGATCACGCTCACCCCGTGGCCCTCGAGGTCGCGCAGACCGCCCCTGAGCCCGGTCGAGAAATTGTCGAGCACGATGACCTTGGCGCCCGCGGCGAGCAGTCGCCGCACGAGATGGCGGCCGATAAAGCCGGCCCCGCCGGCCACCAGCAGCGTCGACCCGCTCGGGGAGAACGTCATGACTGGGGATCGTCCCAGTGCGCGGCAATCGCGGCGACCGCATCGCCCTTGCCCGCCTCGAAATCGAGCGCCATCGCGAAGCGCTGCCCGGCCGCCGCGATCTCGCGGGCCTCGCGGTCGTGCGTTCGGGCCCAGTCGATCTTTTCGGCGAAGTCGGTCATGTCGGCGCGGATGGGGATGAAGTGTTCGAACGGCTTGAGGCGGTCGTAGTACCATTGCCGGAAGCCGAACTGGGAGTCGACCTTGAGGATGCAGCAGCCGAACAGCATCCGCACGAGAAAGTTCGACCAGGTGTTGGCGTGGCCGTCGATGTCGATGGCGAACTTGCGGCCGAGCCAGTCCGTCTGCGGCAGCGGCTCGCCCAGATAGCCGAGCCCGCCGAGCGCCTTCGGCCAGCGCTCGTGCTCGAGCGGCAGCCCGGAAATCCGCGCGTCCGTTCCGGCCACGCCGTGGAGCCGCATCACCAGGCGCAGCCGCGCATTGACGGTGGGGTCGGTCGCGGCGTCCGCGGCGAAATCCAGCCGGCCCGGCCCGTTGAGCACCCCGCGCCAGACGATCGCATCGCTCCGCTCCCCCCAGGGCGCGGCGCCCGCGGCGAGCCGCCGCTCCTCGGCAAACCCGTGGCTGCGATAGAAATGCGGATCGGGCAGGGGGATTTGGTCCGCTGTCCGGCTCGATGGCGAAAAGCGCGCCCGCGACGGCTGGTCGCCGTCGCTGGCGGTCACGGTCATCCGCCGCACTTCGGCCGGCGCGGCGTGGAACCACGCGAGATAGGCCGCGAGATGGAGACGGGCCGAGAGCACGAAGCGCTGGCGCACGCCCGCGGGGTAGATGACCCGGTAGCCACCGCCGGTCCGCTCCATTGCGATGTCGTAGGGCCAGCCTTCGCCGTCGAGGTCCACCGCGACCTCGGGCGCGTCCGGTCCGGTGCCCAGCCCGCGCCGCAGGTCGGATGCGACCGTGCGCCGGTTCGCGGCCCGGGCGACGCGGTTGGAGAAATCGGTGAGGGCAGACACGGGCTGATGCTTATCCGCGCCGGAGGGTCACTCCGGTGTTGCATTGCCACCTCGAAGTGTCTAGATAGCGCCCTCTCAGCCGCCCGGGGTGACTCGCGCGGCATCTTGTTTTGGGCAAAACGCCCCGGAATCGATCCGCATGGCCACCATGAATCCCATCAAGTTCCTGCAGGAAGTTCGGCAGGAAGTCAGCAAGGTCACCTGGCCGTCGCGGCAGGAGACGCTGATCTCGACGGTGATGGTTCTGGGCATGGTGGCACTGGCGAGCGCCTTCTTTCTGACGGCGGACCAGATCATTTCGTGGCTCGTTCAGTCGATCCTGGCGATCCGCTAGGTCCGGCGAACCGGTATTGGAGACTTCTCGCGGCATGGCCAAACGCTGGTACATCGTTCAGGCGTACAGCAACTTTGAACGCAAGGTTGCCGAGGACATCCGTCAGAAGGTGGCCCAGAACAAGCTGACCGACCTGTTCGAGGACGTGATCGTCCCCACCGAAAAGGTCGTCGAAATGCGCCGCGGCCGCAAGGTGGATGCCGAGCGCAAGTTCTTTCCGGGCTACGTCCTGGTGAAGATGGACATGACCAACGAGGCGTTCCATCTCATCAAGAACACGCCCAAGGTCACGGGCTTCCTCGGCTCCGGCGACAAGCCGATGCCGATCTCGGAAAAGGAAGCCATGGCCATCCTGCAGCAGGTGCAGGAAGGGGTGGACCATCCCAAGCCGTCGGTCTCGTTCGAGGTCGGCGAAAAGGTGCGCGTCGCGGACGGCGCGTTCCAGAGCTTCGAGGGCATCGTCGAGGAAGTCGACGAGGAGCGCTCGCGGCTCAAGGTCGAAGTTTCGATTTTCGGGCGCCCCACTCCGGTGGAGCTCGAATACGGTCAGGTCGAGAAGGTCTGACCAAAATCTGTGGGAGGTGCCCCGGCCGCCAAGCCGGATCAGCCCCGAACCACAGCGTCTGGCCGCCGGGTGACGCCGGCAGAATGTGAGTAGGACGAACCATGGCAAAGAAAATCACCGGCTACCTGAAGCTTCAGGTCCCGGCCGGGTCGGCGACCCCGTCGCCCCCGATCGGCCCCGCGCTCGGCCAGCGCGGCCTCAACATCATGGAATTCTGCAAGGCCTTCAACGCCGCCACGCAGAACCAGGAAAAGGGCGCCCCCACGCCCGTTGTCATCACCATCTACGCCGACAAGAGCTTCTCGTTCGAGACGCGCCTGCCGCCGGTGACCTACTACCTCAAGAAGGCGATGAACCTGAAGTCGGGCTCCAAGGCTCCGGGCAAAGACTCCGCCGGCACCATCACGCAGAAGCAGATCCGCGAGATTGCCGAGGCCAAGCTCAAGGACCTCAATGCCTACGACGTCGACGCCGCGATGAAGATGATCGCCGGCTCCGCCCGTTCGATGGGCCTGCAGGTGGAGGGCTAGGCGATGGCACACATTGGTAAGCGCACCGCCGAAATCTCCAAGGGCGTCGACCGCAAGAAGCTTTACGGGCTCGACGAGGCCGTGAAGATGGTCAAGGAACGCGCCAAGGCCAAGTTCGACGAGACCGTCGAAGTGGCCATGAACCTGGGCGTCGATCCGCGCCACGCCGACCAGATGGTCCGCGGCGTCGTCAACCTGCCCAACGGCACCGGCAAGAACGTCCGCGTCGCCGTCTTTGCCAAGGACGCCAAGGCCGAGGAAGCCCGCAAGGCCGGGGCCGACATCGTCGGCGCCGAAGACCTCGTGGCCGAGGTCCAGGGCGGCAAGATCGATTTCGATCGCGTCATCGCCACCCCCGACATGATGCCGCTCGTCGGCCGTCTCGGTAAGGTTCTCGGCCCGCGCAACCTGATGCCGAACCCCAAGGTCGGCACGGTGACCCCCGACGTCGCCGGCGCGGTCAAGGCCGCCAAGGGCGGCGCCGTCGAGTTCCGCGTCGAAAAGGCCGGCATCATCCAGGCCGGCGTCGGCAAGGCCTCCTTCACCGAGGCCGCGCTGCTGGAAAACATCAAGGCGTTCACCGACGCGGTCCAGAAGGCCAAGCCGGCGGGCGCCAAGGGCACCTACGTCAAGCGCGTCGCCGTCAGCTCCACCATGGGCCCCGGCGTGCATGTCGATCCGGCGTCGCTGAACGCCTGACGCGAGACCAACGACCACCATCGGGTCATTCCCGCGAAAGCGGGAATCTCGGTTGGGGGAGCGACAAATCGGAAAACGGAGATTCCCGCTTTCGCGGGGAATGACTCTGAGCACGAACAAGAATTTGGTGGAGCAATTCACCGAATGCCGACTCCGAATATCGAGCCGGCAAAGTCCTGTCCGAGACTGCAGGGGCCGCAAGGCTTAATGGCCTGCAATAGACGGGGTAAGAACCGATTTCGACGGGTCCAGCGACCCGCCGGCCGCGGTTCGAACCAGGCCAGTTGCCGCCAAAGGGGCAGTTCGCCCCCGACGCGTCGGCTCGGTTGACAGGCATCAACCGCTGACCTCGCGCAATCGGGGGCAGCAATTGGCAAAAGCCGGCAGGGCCTTCGGGCAAGGCCGGCCAATGTGGAGACTAAGAGTGGAAAGAGCGGAAAAGCGCGAAGTCGTCGCCTCGCTCCAGTCCTCGTTCGCCGAGGCTGGGTCGATCGTCGTCGCGCGCAATGCCGGCCTCACCGTTGCCGACCTCGAGACTCTGCGCGTGCAGATGAAGCAGGCCGGCGGATCGGTGAAGGTCGCCAAGAACCGCCTGGCCAAGCTTGCTCTCAAGGACACCAGCAACGCGGACATGTCGGCCCTTTTCGAAGGCCCGACCGTGATCGCCTTTGCCAAGGATCCCATGACGGCGCCGAAAGTGGCGTCGGCCTTCGCGGACAAGAACCAGAAGTTCGAAGTCCTCGGCGGCGCCATGGGAAAGACGGGTCTCGACCCGGCCAAGGTCAAGGCGCTCGCCACGATGCCTTCGCTCGATCAGCTGCGTGCGACGATCGCCGGGATGCTCAAGCAGCCCGGCACGCGCATCGCGTCGATCCTGCAGGCACCCGGCGGCCAGATTGCTCGCGTCCTCTCCGCTCACGCGGAGAAGGGCAACTAAGCCTCGCCGACTGACACATTGGAGGTCCCAAGGGGCCTCTTGGTTTGAACCCGAACGATACCTATCTAGAGGAAAACAAAATGGCTGATCTGGCAAAGATCGTGGATGACCTCTCGGCCCTCACGGTCCTTGAGGCGTCTGAGCTCTCCAAGATGCTCGAAGAGAAATGGGGCGTTTCCGCTGCCGCTCCGGTGGCGGTTGCCGCCGCTGGCGGCGGTGCCGCGGCTCCGGCCGCTGCCGCCGAAGAGAAGACCGAGTTCGACGTGATCCTTGCCGCCTTCGGCGACAACAAGATCAACGTCATCAAGGAAGTCCGTGCGATCACGGGCCTGGGCCTCGGCGAGGCCAAGGCGCTGGTCGAAGGCGCGCCCAAGACCGTCAAGGAAGGCGTTGCCAAGGCCGAGGCCGAGGACATCAAGAAGAAGCTCGAGGCGGCTGGCGCCAAGGTCGAGCTCAAGTAACTGTCATTGCCTTCGCGGCGGCGCCCACGGGCGCTGCCGCATTTTCGCCGCAGAGTTGAATATGAAGCGGCATACGTCGTTCGCCACCCTCGGGCGCATTGAGGGCCTCGGCGACAGTTTTTAGTTGCGGAACGACTACCACCACATCGCAAAGGGCAGATTTCCTGAGGTCCGACGGCTGATAGTCGGAGCTTTGGACATTTGCCTCCGAGACATCGAGAAACCTTAAGGAGCGGGTATGGCTACCACGTTCAACGGCCGCCGGAAGATTCGGAAATCCTTCGGCAGCATTCGCGAAGTCGCGGAGATGCCCAATCTCATCGAGGTCCAGAAGGCCTCGTATGATCAGTTCCTTCTCGTGGACGAGCCCAAGGGCGGCCGTGCCGAGGAAGGGCTGCAGGCCGTCTTCAAGTCCGTCTTCCCGATCACCGACTTTTCCAATACCGCTTCGCTCGAATTCGTGAAGTACGAGTTCGAGGCGCCCAAGTATGACGTCGACGAGTGCCGGCAGCGCGACATGACCTTCGCGGCGCCGCTCAAGGTGACGCTGCGCCTCATCGTCTTTGAAGTCGACGAGGAGACCGGTGCCCGCTCCGTCAAGGACATCAAGGAGCAGGACGTCTATATGGGCGACATGCCGTTCATGACCATGAACGGCACCTTCATCGTCAACGGCACCGAGCGCGTCATCGTCTCCCAGATGCACCGTTCGCCGGGTGTCTTCTTTGACCACGACAAGGGCAAGACCCATTCGTCCGGCAAGTTGCTGTTTGCCGGCCGCATCATTCCGTACCGCGGCTCCTGGCTCGACATCGAGTTCGACGCCAAGGACATCGTCTACGCGCGCATCGACCGCCGCCGGAAGATTCCGGTGACCTCGCTGCTCAAGGCGCTCGGCATGGATGCCGAGGAAATCCTCTCCACCTACTACAAGACGCTCAACTACGAGCGGAACAAGAAGGGGGGCTGGAAGAAGCCGTTCGATGCCGAGAGCATGAAGAACGTCAAGCCGTCCTACGATCTCATCGACGCCAAGACCGGCAAGGTGATCCACGAGGCCGGCAAGAAGCTCACCCCGCGGCAGGCCAAGAAGCTCGCCGAGAGCGGCGTCACGCATCTGCTCGCGACCGACGAGGACCTCTACGGCACCTACGTCGCCCAGGACCTCATCAACATGCAGACCGGCGAGGTCTACATGGAGGCCGGCGACGAGATCGACGAGAAGCTGCTCAAGAAGCTGACCGAGGCCGGCTTCGACGAGCTGCCGCTGCTCGATATCGACCACGTCACCATCGGCGCCTACATCCGCAACACGCTCGCGATCGACAAGAACGAGTCCCGCGAGGACGCGCTCTTCGACATCTACCGCGTGATGCGCCCGGGCGAGCCGCCGACCGTCGAGACCGCCGAAGCCATGTTCAAGTCGCTGTTCTTCGACAGCGAGCGCTACGACCTTTCGGCCGTCGGCCGCGTCAAGATGAACATGCGCCTCGAGCTCGATGCCCCCGACACCATGCGCACGCTGCGCAAGGAAGACATCGTCGAGGTTGTCCGCACCCTGGTCAACCTTCGCGACGGCCGCGGCGAGATCGACGACATCGACAACCTCGGCAACCGTCGCGTCCGTTCGGTCGGCGAGCTGATGGAGAACTCCTATCGTCTCGGGCTCCTCCGCATGGAGCGGGCGATCAAGGAGCGCATGAGCTCGGTCGAGATCGACACCGTGATGCCGCAGGACCTCATCAACGCCAAGCCGGCAGCGGCGGCGGTGCGTGAGTTCTTCGGCTCGAGCCAGCTCAGCCAGTTCATGGACCAGACCAACCCGCTGAGCGAAGTCTCGCACAAGCGGCGCCTCTCGGCCCTCGGGCCGGGCGGTCTGACGCGTGAGCGTGCCGGCTTCGAGGTGCGCGACGTGCACCCGACCCACTACGGCCGCATCTGCCCGATCGAGACGCCGGAGGGCCCGAACATCGGCCTCATCAACAACCTCGCGACCTTCGCCCACGTCAACAAGTACGGCTTCATCGAGACGCCGTACCGCAAGGTCGTGAACGGCAAGGTGACCGACGAGGTCGTCTATCTGTCGGCGATGGAAGAGGCCAAGCACTACGTGGCCCAGGCCAGCGCCCCGCTCAACGCCAAGGGCGAGTTCACGCATGACCTGATCGTCGCGCGCCACGCCGGCGACAACGGTTTGACGCCCAAGGAATCGATCGACCTGATGGACGTGTCGCCCAAGCAGGTGATCTCGGTCGCGGCTTCGCTGATCCCGTTCCTCGAGAACGACGACGCCAACCGCGCCCTGATGGGCTCGAACATGCAGAAGCAGGCCGTGCCGCTGCTGCGTGCGGAGGCCCCCTTCGTGGGCACCGGCATGGAGTCGATCGTTGCCCGAGATTCGGGCGCCGCCATCGTCGCCAAGCGCAAGGGCATCGTCGACCAGGTGGACGCGACGCGTATCGTCATCCGCGCCACCGAAGAGACCGATGCCAGCAAGTCCGGCGTCGACATCTACAACCTGATGAAGTTCCAGCGCTCGAACCAGTCGACCTGCATCAACCAGCGTCCGCTGGTCGTGGTGGGCGATCATGTCGAGGCCGGGGACATCGTCGCCGATGGTCCCTCGACCGAACTGGGCGATCTCGCGCTCGGCCGGAACGTGCTCGTCGCGTTCATGCCGTGGAACGGCTACAACTTCGAAGACTCGATCCTGCTCAGCGAGAAGATCGCCATGCAGGACGTGTTCACCTCGATCCACATCGAGGAATACGAAGTCATGGCCCGCGACACCAAGCTCGGGCCCGAGGAAATCACCCGCGACATCCCGAACGTGTCGGAAGAGGCGCTCAAGAACCTCGACGAAGCGGGCATCGTCCACATCGGTGCCGAGGTCGGTCCGGGCGACATCCTCGTGGGCAAGATCACGCCCAAGGGCGAAAGCCCGATGACGCCGGAGGAAAAGCTCCTTCGCGCCATCTTCGGCGAGAAGGCCTCCGACGTCCGCGACACCAGCCTGCGCGTGCCCCCGGGCGACGCGGGCACGGTGGTCGAAGTGCGCGTGTTCAACCGCCACGGCATCGACAAGGACGAGCGTGCCATGGCGATCGAGCGCGAGGAAATCGAGCGCCTCGCCAAGGACCGCGACGACGAGCAGTCGATCCTCGACCGCAACGTCTATGCGCGTTTGAAGGAAATGCTGTTCGGCAAGGCGGCGACCGTCGGCCCCAAGGGCTACGTGGTCGGCACCAAGCTCAACGATCAGATCTTCGACGCCCAGCCGCGGTCCAAGTGGTGGCAGTTCGCCGTCGCCGACGACAGGCTGATGCAGGAGAAGGAAGCTCTCAACGCGCAGTACGAAGAGAGCCGGCGTCTGCTGGAACAGCGTTTCATCGACAAGGTGGACAAGCTGCAGCGCGGCGACGAGCTGCCTCCGGGCGTGATGAAGATGGTCAAGGTCTTCGT
>CAYRZM010000190.1:0-6381 GCA_964428685.1 uncultured Devosia sp.
CTTCTGGGCGGCCGGCAAGAACGCGGTCGCTAAGAACGCGCCCGCCACGGTGCTGGCGCCGCTCAGGCAGCGCCAGTTGGTGATCGACGGCGTCGCCGGCACGGTGATGGTCGAGTTCGGAGCGGGCCTCGCAGCCCACGATTACCTCGCCTATGAGATGACCGCGGCGGTGCACGAGATCCGGCCGCACGGCCCGGCGGCGGTGATCGGCGTGGGCGGCGGCCGCGACGTGCTCGCCGCCGCGCGGACCGGTCACGCGCCGGTCGTGGGCATCGAGCTGAACGGGCTGATCGTCGACGCGCACACCGGTTTCCTGCGCAGCTTCTCGGGCATCGCAGATCTGTCCGGCGTGAGGCTGGTCCGCGACGAAGCGCGCAGCTTCCTCGCCCGCGATCGCCAGCATTACACCGCGATCGTGATGTCGCTGGTCGACACCTGGGCGTCCACCGGCACCGGCGCCTACAGCTTGTCCGAGAACGGGCTCTACACGGTCGAGGCGTGGCAGACGTTCATTCGGCGGCTGACCGAGCGCGGCATCTTCTCGGTATCGCGCTTCTACTACGCCCCGAATCCGGGCGAGACCGCGCGCATGCTCTCGCTCGCGCTCGCCGCGCTGTGGGAGAGCGGCGCGAAGGATCCGCGCGCGCACCTCGCGGTGCTGCAAAACGGTCAGATCGCGACGCTGCTGTTGTGCCGCAGCCCGTTCTCGGAGGCCGACCTCGACGCGCTCGCGCGCGTCGCCGCGGAGCGCGGCTTCGGCCTATTGACGACGCCGCGCAAGCTGCCCGATCAACCGCTGCTGGCCGCGCTGCTTTCGCAGCCGTCGCCGCAGGCGCTGGCGCGGTTCGCCGACGCGCAGTTCCTCGACCTCTCGCCGCCGCGCGACGAGCGCCCGTTCTTCTTCAACATGCTGCGGCCGCGCAGCTGGTTGCTCGCGCGCGAGGAGATCGACAAGCTCGACCTGCGCTCGCTCGGCAACCTCGTCGCCTCTCAGTCGCTGCTGTACTCGATGCTGGTGAGCCTGCTGCTGACCGCGCTGGCGCTGCTTTGGCCGATGCGCGCGCGCTGGTCCGAGCTGCGCGCGCTGCCCAAAGCCGACGTCGTCGCGGCGCTCGGTTACTTCGCGCTGATCGGGCTCGGCTTCATGTTCGTGGAGATCGGCCTGCTCTCGCGGCTGAGCGTGTTCCTCGGTCATCCCACCCTGGCGCTCGCAGTGCTGCTCGGCGGGCTGATCTCGTTCACGGGCGTGGGCAGCCTGCTCAGCGCGCGCGTACCGGTAGCCGATTCGCGCTGGGCGCGCCTGTACCCGCTGCTACCGGCAGTGATGGTCGCGCTCGTTTCGCTGCTGGCGCTGCCTGCGATGCGGCCGTTTCAAGACGCCGCGGTGCCGGTACGGATTGCGGTGAGCCTCGGGATCCTGCTGCTGCCGTCGCTGGCGATGGGGCTGTGCTTCCCGTTGGGGCTACGGCTGTGCGAGCAGATGGAGTCGGCGCGCACGGGAGGCGCGCCGCGGCTGGGGCCGTGGCTGTGGGGCATCAACGGCGCCTTCGGCGTGTGCGCGAGCGGCCTCGCGCTGGCGTGCTCCATGGTGTGGGGCGTGCCGGTGACGCTGGGCGCCGGCGCGGCTTGCTACCTGGTACTGCCGCTGGCGACGCGCAGGCTGGCCGTGCCGATTCGCGCGCCGGCTCCGCAGGTGAGCAGCAGCAGCCGCAATCCAACCCTGGTTGCATGAAGCCAACGTGGGTTGCAGCGGACTGACCGAACCGCCGACACCGACATCGCCGAAATCGAGGACCGATTCTGTCCGCAATCCGCCGTAGGCTCCGAATCGACTCGAACAGCAAGGAGCCGAATCATGAGCCTGAAGACCTATCGAGGCAGCTGTCACTGCGGCAAGGTGCGCTACGAAGCCGACATCGACCTGAGCGCGGGCAGCGGCAAGTGCAACTGCACGATCTGCACGAAGATGCGCAAGTGGGGCGCGATCATCAAGCCGAACGCGTTTCGCCTGCTCGCGGGCGAAGCCGACCTCAGCGACTACCAGTGGGGCGCGAAGATCGGGCACCACCTGTTCTGCAAGCACTGTGGCGTGCACGCGTTCGGCAAGGGCCACCTCGAGGTGATCGGCGGCGACTACGTCTCGGTCAACCTCGCGTGCCTGGACGACGTCGAGCCGAGCGAGCTCGCGAGCACGCCGGTGCGCTTCATGGACGGGCGCAACGACAACTGGTTCGCGCCGCCGGCGGTGACCGGTCACCTCTAGGGCGCGCGTAACGAGGACTAGAAAGCGACTAACGCGCCGTTCAGAACGGCGCTTCGGACGTGAGCAGCACGCAGCCTCCGGCGTGGCACACGCTCGGGCTCTCGCACTCGAGATCGACGCTGCAGTCGTGCTTGCAGCCGGCGTCATCGCCATTGTCGAGGATCGCGGCGTCGTAGTGCATGCGCTGGGCTCCGGTGGCCAGGTACGAGCCGACGAAGAACGAGCCGTAGATGTCGTCGGCGCCGGTCACCGTCACCGCGGCCCGCGGCGCATACAGGTTGGCGGCGAAGTGATTCGCACCGGTGATGGCGATGTCACCGGCGCCGCCGACGTAGAAGCGCAGCGCGGCCGGACGCGCCTGTGAGCCGACCTCGCCCGCGCCGGTGAGCACGAGATCCCCGGTCACGAACACATCGAGCTCACCGCTCGTTCCGAGATCCACGCCGAAGCTGCCGGTGATCACCAGATCGCCGTCGATGAACAGCGCGGTGCGGCCGTGCGCCTCGATCAAGGTGTCGCCCACCAGGTCGCCGCCCGGGAACGCGAAGCGCCCGCACTCGAGATCGATCGGTCCGCTGCCGACCTGGAACAGCGCATCGTCGCCCAGCCCGAGATCGGCGTTGTGACTGCTCGCTTTGCCGGCGGCGACGATCGCGTCGATGTCGAGGATCTGATCGCCGGCGCAGGCGCACGGAATCGGGACGCTGAAGGTCTCGGTCCGCTGTTGTCCGCCGATTGCCATGCCGCTCGCGGAGTGTCCGGGTGTCAGGTGCACGTCGCCCTTTACACTCGCCACACCGATCGCCGTGATGTCGCCGTCGACCCACAGGTCGCGCCCGAACCTGATGTTGCCGCCGGTGACGCTGAGGTCTCCGCTACATTCGAAGTTGCCGTCGATCTGGTAGTCGCCGGAGATGATCGGCATCGGACCGCCGCCCGCCGCGATCAGCGAACCGTCGATCTCGAGCGCGCCGGTGGCGCCGAGTTGTCCGTCGACGCCCACGCTCGCTGCGGCATGGCCCTGCGCTTGCGCTGCACTCGAAGACAGCGCGTCGATGCTGAAGCTACCGGTGAACACGGCGTCCTCGCACGTGCACAGGCCAAATTGGAAGATCTGACTCGCGAGCGGCTTGGTGCAGGTGCCGCCGCGGCTCGACGCGCCGTTGGCCCCGAGTTGAATCGACACCGGCGGACCGCTGCCGGCGCAGTACTCGGCGCGCGTCGGTTCGCCGACCGAGATCAAACCGCCGCTCAGCGGCGACTTCGGCGGCGTGGCCGGCGCGGGACCCGCGTTCGCTCCGGAGGTCATGCCCGAAACCGCGGGCACGCGATTCGGATCCTGCGCAGCGCTGGCGTTGCGCTCGTGTGAGCTCGAGCACGCGCCGGCGCCCATGATCGACACCAGCAGCAGCGTAGCGCGCGCATACGGTGAGTGTTTCATTCGGCAGTCCTCGCTCGTCGAAACGGCCAGTCTCGCGACATTCGCGCGGAGATAGTGTCGGGCGCCGCCGCAAAGGTCTCGGCAAACACGCAGCCGCGCGCGACCCAGACCGGAAACGCTTGCTCTTTCGACATCTTGTGGACTCGTGGAGACCTTCTTGCCCGCGCTCGCCACTATCTCTCACCCGAAACGGCCGAACGAGGTGGAGGCGATGCGCAATCCGAGGTGGAGCTGGGTGCTGCTGTTGTCCGCGCTGCTCTGGGCTTGCAGCGCGAGCGAAGGCGGCGATCGCGATGAAGGCGCCCGACCCGGCTCGAGTGGGAGCGCCGGATCGAACGGCGGCGGCAACTTCGGCAACGCACCGACCGGCGCCGTCGCACCGCCCGCCGCCGCGGCAAGCACCTTTCGCGCCCGCGCTGCCGAACATCGACGCGGCCGGAATCGGAATCCCCTCCACCTGAGGAGCCCGCGATGAACAGACCCCTCGCCTCGACCCTCGTCCTCGTCGCCCTGGCGCCGCTCAGCACCGCCGCCGCACAAGGCAAGCCGGCGGACGCCAACGACCTCATCCTGCGCGGCCTCGACCTGCGGCGGACGGGAAGGCCCGCGGAGGCGCTGAGCCTGTTCCGGCAGGCCTACGAGGTCGCCCCCTCGGCGCGGACCTTGGGTCAGATGGGGCTGGTCGAATCGTCGCTGCAGCTCTGGGTGGACGCCGACGCGCACCTGACCGCCGCGCTGGCCACGCCCGACGACGTCTGGGTCCACCGCAACCGGCGCTTCCTCGATCAGGCGATGAATCGAACCCAGGAGCACGTGGGCGAGCTGGCCATCACCGGCCCCGCCGGGACCCGCGTCTCCGTCGCCGGAAAGCCGCTCGGCACGCTCCCGGTGGCGCCGGTCCGCCTCGCCGAGGGGGACGTCGCGGTGTCGGCCGTCGCCGACGGGCACAAGCCCTACGCGGTGGAGATCTCGATCAAAGGGGGCGCGCGCGCCGCCATCTCGATCGTCCTCGAGCCGCTGGCGCTCGCGGCCCCGAACCACGAGGATGAGCCCGCCGCCGCGCCGCTCCGCCCGGCGCCGAGCAAGCGTCGGGTGCGCGCCGGCGTGGCGCTGGCCGCCGCCGGGGTGGCCGCCCTGGCCTGGGGGATCGGCTGGATCGCGCTCGACGGGCGTTCCCCCTGCGACGGCTGCGGGAGCCGGTACGACACCCGCGCCCCGGGGCTCTTCCTGGTCGGCGGCGGCGGCGCGCTGGCGCTGGCCGGCGGCGCCTTGCTGTTCTCCGCCTTCCACGGCCCCCTCCTCGGCTCGACCGTGGCCCTCACGCCCCGCTCGGTCCGTTTCGAAGCCCGGTTCTGAATCGTTCTCGGCGCCGGGCGCCGATTGGAACGGGTTGGCGGCGGGGCGAGAAATAACGGAATATTCGCTTCCGGCCATGAGCCCGTCCGGGAACGATTCATTGAAGCGGCGCCGTATCGATCGGTACGAGCTCCACGAGCTCATCGGCGAAGGCGGCATGGGCGCCGTCTATCGCGCCGTCGACAGCCGGCTCGGCCGCACCGTCGCCCTCAAGACCGTCGTCTCGCACCGCTCGGGCGAGGGGCTGACCAACGAGCTGCGGCAGCGGTTCATGCGCGAGGCGCTGGCCGCCTCGAAGGTCGACCACCGCCACGTCGTCCAGGTGATCGACTTCGGCGTCACCGACGAGGGGACGCCGTACCTGGTGATGGAGTACCTGCGGGGGCGCGACCTCGGCGTGGTGCTCAGGCAGGCGACCGCGCAGCTGGCGATCGATCACGTCGCCGACATCATGCTGTGCGTCTGCGCCGCGCTCCGCGCCTGTCACCAGCAGGGCGTCGTCCACCGGGATCTCAAGCCGAGCAACATCTTCCTGGCCGACACCGACACCGGGCCCGAGATCAAGGTCCTCGACTTCGGCGTCTCCAAGGCGGCGGTGGCCGGCGATCTCACGCAGGAGGGGCAGATCCTGGGGACGCCCCAGTACCTGTCGCCCGAGCAGGTCAACGGCAAGGTGGGGCCCGAGAGCGATCAATACGCGCTCGGCGTGCTGCTCTACGTCTGCCTGACCAAGAAGCTCCCCTTCGAAGAGCACCAGAACCTGAGCCTCCTCAAGGCGATCGAGATCGGGCGCTTCCGGGGCCCGCGCGCGCACCGGCCGGAGATCCCGCCGGCGCTGGAGGCGATCGTCCTGCGGGCCATGCACGCCGATCCCGCCGCCCGCTTCCCGTCGGTGCACGCGCTCGGCCAGGCCCTCTGGCCCTTCGCCAGCCCGCGCGGGCAGCTCGAATGGAAGAACTACTACCAGCAGACGCCGGCGGATCCGCCCCGCGACCGAACGCTGCGGGGCACGCCGCCGCCGCCGGCCGCCGGCCGCTCCCGTCCCCCGGACCTCGCGCCGAGGCCCGGCGCCCCGGCGAGACTCGACCCGACCGCGGTCCTGCCGCCCGACCAGGAGGCGGTGCCGGAGCTCCGGGCGACCGAGAGCCCGCAGCTCCTGCTGTCGACGAAGCTGGCCAGCCCCGCGCCCGATCGGCCGGCGACGCCGGCGCCCGCGCCGGCCGAGGCACCGCGCCGGTCGGCCGGCCCCGCCCGCGCGCGGGCGAGCTGCCAGGGGGGCGCCCTGGCCGGGGTCGGCGATCGCCAATTTAGAAACCCCCCC
>CAYRZM010000191.1:0-11021 GCA_964428685.1 uncultured Devosia sp.
CCTCCCGGTGGCGCCGGTCCGCAGGCTTGGGCCGGCGCCACTTCCGAGACCGACATGACCCTGCTTAGAAGTCTCGCCGCGCGCATCGTCGGATCGCTCCTGCTGCTGATCGTCGTTCCGGCGATCACGTTCTTCGTCCAGGGCATCGCGCCCGCCAACGTCGCCAAGGGCGTCCTCGGCCTCGACGCCACCGACGCCATGATCGCCGACTTCAACCATCGGCTCGGCCTCGATCAGCCGCTGCTGTTCCGCTATCTCCACTGGCTCGGTTCGGCGCTGACCGGCGATCTCGGTTCGTCCTACACCAACGGCCAGGCCGTGCAGCAGATCCTCGGCCCGCGGCTCGGCGTCAGCCTCTCGCTCATCATCGGCTCTCTGCTCGTCTTCACCGCCGTCGGCATCCTCATCGGCGTGCTGTCGGCGACGCGCGGACGTCTCGTCGGGCGCGTCCTCGACGTCGTGTCGACCGTGGGCATCGCCGTGCCCAACTTCTGGCTCGCGGTCATCCTCATCGCCGTCTTCGCCGTCGCCATTCCGATCTTTCCCGCCACCGGCTACGTCTTCTTCTCCGACAGCCCGCCGCTCTTCTTCCTCTCCCTCGTTCTGCCCGTGGTGGCGCTCGCCTTTGCCGGCATCACCGCCGTCGCCAAGCAGACCCGCGACCAGATGCTGCTCGCCATTCAGAGCCCCTGGGCGCGGACGCTGCGTGCCAACGGCGCCTCCGAATTCTCGATCATCTACAAGCACGCACTGCGCAACGCCGCCGCGCCCGTCATCACCGTCGTCGGCACCATCTTCGTGGGCTCGCTCTCGGGCTCGGTGGTGGTCGAAAACATCTTCGTCCTCCCTGGGCTCGGCTCGCAGTCGCTTGCGTCGGCGCTGCAGGCCGACCTGCCGGTGGTGCAGGGCATCGCCGTCTATTTCACCATCATCGTCGTCACCGTGAACGTCCTCATCGATATCGCCACCACCATCCTCAATCCCAAGGTCCGCGAGCCATAACCGCCGAGCCCTACACCGTCGCGCTGCAGACCGCCGACCCCGCTATCCGGCCGTCGCGCTTCCGGCTGCTGCGCGAATATCTGCGCCGGCCGCTCGCGGTCGTCGCCGGCCTCTTCCTGCTGCTCGTCGTGCTGGCGGTCATCGCCGCGCCGCTGATCGCGCCCTACGACCAGCTCAAAATGGATCTGGGCCATTCGCTGGCGCTGCCTTCGGCCACGCATCCTCTCGGCACCGACCGGCTGGGCCGCGACGTCCTGAGCCGGCTGCTGCTCGGCGGACAGGTGAGCCTCGGCGGTCTCGCCGAAGCGCTCTCGGTCGCCTTCGTCATCGGCGTCGTCGCCGGCCTCGTCGCCGGCTACATCGGCCGCACCACCGACAACGCCATCTCGCGCATCACCGAAGTGCTGATGGCAACGCCCGGCATCGTGGTGCTGCTGATGGTCTACGGCATCGGCAACAACAATTCGCACTGGGGCATGATCGCGCTGGGCGTGCTCTGTTCGCCCTCGATCACCCGCGTCACCCGCGCCGCCGCCCGCACCGTGCGCGAGGAAGTGTTCATCGCCTCGGCCGAAGTGCTGGGCATGGCGCGCCTCCGCATCATCGTGCGCCACGTCCTGCCCAATGTCTGGGGCCCGATCATCGTCAACACCGCGGTGCTCGGCGCCGTGATCCTCGGCATCCAGGGCGGCCTCAACTACATCAACCTCGGCGTCAACCCGCCGATGGCGAGCTGGGGCAGCATGGTCAGCGACGCCCAGCGCGTGCTCGCCCAGCAGCCCTGGCTGATGGTGCCGAGCGGCGCCACCCTGACCCTCGTGATCATGGCGCTGATGCTGGTGGCCGACGGCCTCCGCGACGCGACCGCCAGCAACCGCACCCGCGCCGTCGCGCCGGCGGTCCGCGCCCAGGCCGCCGCGCCGCAACCCGCACCCGTGCCCGAGACGGGTGCGGCGCTCTCGGTTCGCGGCCTTTGCGTCAGCGTCGGCGGCATCGAGGTCGTGCGCAATGTCGCCTTCGACATCGGCGACGGCCAGACCCTCGGCATCGTCGGCGAATCGGGCTGCGGCAAGACCGTGACCGCGTCCGCGGTGCTCGGCCAGCTGGGCCCCGGCTTCCGCACGCAAGGGGTCGTGATGTTCGCCGGCCTCGATCTCACCCGCGCCACCCCGCGCGTGCGGGCCCGCACCCGCGGCACGGGCATCGCCTATGTCTCGCAGGACCCGATGGTCGCGCTCGACCCGTGCTTCACCGTCATGAGCCAGCTCGGCGAGCTCGTCGGTCGCCACGAAAGGCTGCGCGGGGCCGCGCGTCGCGCCCGCGTGCTCGAGCTGTTGCGCCAGGTCGGCCTGCCCGATCCCGCCGACACCGCCGCCCGCTTCCCCCATCAGCTCTCGGGCGGCATGGCGCAGCGCGTGTCCATCGCCTGCGCGCTCGCCGGCCGGCCGCGCGTGCTGATCGCCGACGAGCCGACGACCGCCCTCGATGTCACCATCCAGGGCGAAATCCTCGATCTGCTGCGCACGCTGCAGAGTGAGACCGGCATGGCGCTGGTCCTCATCAGCCACGACCTCGGCGTCGTGGCCGATCTCTGCGACCGCGTCGCCGTGATGTATGCGGGCGAGATCGTCGAGCTCGCCGACGTCGAGAGCATCTTCGATCGCCCGGCGCACCCGTATACGCGCGCGCTGCTCGACTCGAACCCCATCGCGTCGGCGCGCGGTGCGCCGCTGCCCGTGATCCCCGGCACCGTCCCGAGCCCCGCGAGCTGGCCCGTCGGCTGTCACTTCCAGGACCGCTGTCCGTTTCGCATCGCCGATTGTTCCGCCCGGCCGGTGCCGCTGGTCGCCGTTGCCGATGCGGGCCCGCACGATGCCCGCTGCATCCGCGTCGGCCAGATCGACCTCCGCCACCGCCCGCCGAGGCTGTCGGCATGAGCGCCGCGACGGACACCGTCCTCGCCGTCGAGGGCCTCACCGTCACCTATCCGCGCGGCTTCGGCCGTTCGCCGCTCGTCGCCGTGGCCGACGTCTCGTTCCGGGTCGGCCGCGGCGAAACCGTCTCGATCGTCGGCGAGTCCGGGTCGGGCAAGACCACCATCGGCTCCGCGATCCTCGGCCTTCATCCCGCGGCCGCGGGCAGCATCCGGCTCAACGGCACCGACATTGCCCGCCTGAGCCGTCCGGCGCGCCGCGCCTTCCGCCGCACTCTCCAGGCGGTGTTCCAGGATCCGTTCGGTTCTCTCGACCCGACCAAGACCATCGCCGATGCCGTGGGCGAACCGCTCGCCGTCGCCGAGCCGTCGCTCAAGGCGGATGCCGTGCGGCGCCGTGTCGCCGAGGTGCTGGCGCAGGTGGGTCTCGATCCGACGGTGATGCACCGCTTCCCCGCCGAGTTCTCGGGCGGCCAGCGGCAGCGCATCGCCATCGCCCGCGCGCTCATCCTCAAGCCGGCGATCGTCGTCTGCGACGAGGCGGTGAGCGCGCTCGACGTTTCGGTGCAGGCGCAGGTGCTCAACCTGCTTGAGCAGCTCCAGCGCGACGAAGGCGTCAGCTACATCTTCATCTCCCACAACATGGCGGTGGTCCGCCACATCTCCGACCGGATCGTCGTTCTATACCGCGGCCGGATCATGGAGGAGGGAAGCGCCGAGGACGTCTGCGACCGTCCCGCCCATCCCTACACGCGCTCGCTGCTTGCCGCCGTCCCGGTGCCCGACGTTGCGACCCAGCGCGAGCGCCGCCGCGTCCGCGCGCTGACCGTCGCTGTGTCGCGCCGGTTTCCGGCGACGGGGTGCCCGTTCGCGCCGCGCTGCCCGTTCGCGGCCGAGGCCTGCATTGCCGCGCCGCCGCCGCTGCTGGACATCGGCAATGGCCGCCGGGTCGCCTGCGTGCGGATCGCCGAAATCCCTGCGGTCGATGCCCGCGCCGCGCTCGAGGTGGCGCGGTGATCGCACTCGCCGAGGCCGTCCGGTCCGCCCTCGCGCGCGAAGTCGGGACCGGCCGCCTTGGCGGCGCGCTGGCCGTCGCCTGGCACGATGGCAAGGTCGTGCTCGACGTGGCGGCCGGCTGTCGCGACATCGCCACCCGCAGCGCCATGGCCCATGACGCGATCTTCCAGGTCGCCTCGATGACCAAGCCGATCGTCTCGGTCGCGTCGCTGCAGCTGGTCGACGAGGGCCGCATTCGCCTCGCCGACCCCATCGCCCGGTGGCTCCCCGAATTCGCCGCCCCGCGCGTCCTCGACGATCCCGCGGGCCCGCTCGATCACACCCATCCGGCGGCCCGATCGATCACCGTCGAGGACCTCCTCACCCATCGCGCCGGCTTCACCTACTGCTTCACCGCGCCCGGGCCGCTGGCCAAAGCGCTCGAGCCGCTGGTGGACAACATCCTCCACCCCACGATCGGTCCGGATGCGTGGCTGGCCGAGCTCGCGCGGTGGCCATTGCTCCGCGAGCCCGGGTCGCGCTTTGAATATGGGCACGCGACGGAAGTCCTCGGCTGCCTTCTCGCCCGCATCGATGACGGCACGCTCGGCCAAAGCCTCCGGCGCCGCGTGTTCGATCCGCTCGGCATGGACGACACCGCGTTCTTCGTGCCCGAAGCCAGGCTTCCGCGCCTCGCCCGTAAATACCGGCCGACGCCCACGGGGCTCGTCGACACCACCAACGTGCCCACTGCGCCGCCGCTCTTCGAGGCGGGCGGCGGCGGCCTCTATTCGACCGCCGGCGAGTACCTCAAATTCGCCCGCCTGCTGCTCGGTGGCGGCGAGGTCGACGGTGTCCGCATCCTTCGTGCGGCCACCTGTGCCGACATGGTCCGCAATCACCTCACGGCGCGCCAGCGGACGCTCGAGGCGCTCGGCCAGCCGGCGTTCTTCGCCCACACCGGCTTCGGCTATGGGGTGGCCGTCGAGATCGATCCGGTCCCGCCGCTTTATCTCGGCCCGGGGTCGCTGAGCTGGGGCGGCATCTGGGGCACCGGCTGGCGGGCCGACCCGACGCGTCGGCTGATCTCGCTGTTCTTCGCGCAGGAGGATGCCGACACTTCCTCCGGTCCCGGCCGGCGCGACCCGGCCGAAGGGACGCCGGCGAAAAACCTCCAGGCCGAAGTCGAGGCGCTGGTCTGGCGCGCTTATTCCACCGCTGCGCCGCACGATGCGGGCTGGGTGCGCCTCGCGCGCCGCCATCGCGGCGACCGCCCGCGCGCAGGAGCCACGGACAAGCCGTTTTGACGATCGGCCCCGCTACAGCGCCGCCCCTGTCTCGGGGTCGAACAGCCGGATCGCGCGGGGGTCGAACACGAACTGGCGCGTTTCGCCCTGCGCGATCTGCGAATTGGGATCGATCCGCGCCGTGAGGCGCGCTGTCCCCGCGGCGGCCTCGACGATCTTTTCGGGCCCGGTGAGCTCCACCACCTCGACCTTCGCGCGCACCGCATAGGGCTCGCCCGGCACCGCGATCCTGAGCCCCTCCGGCCGCACCCCGAGCACGACGGATCGTCCGTTGAGGCCGGCATAGTGCGCGCCGTCGACCACCACCGGTTCGCCCGTCGCCGCGAGCCGCGCCACGAGCTCGGTGCCGTCCGCGCCCAGCGTTGCCGGAAAGATATTGATCGCCGGCGAACCGACGAACCCCGCAACGTAGAGATTGGCAGGCTCGCGATAGATCTGCTCGGGGCTGCCGATCTGCTCGATCCGGCCCTCCCGCATCACCGCGATGCGGGTCGCGAGAGTCATCGCTTCGATCTGGTCGTGCGTCACATAGACGACGGTCGCGCCGAGGAGATCATGCAGCCGCTTGAGCTCGACGCGCATTTCCGCGCGGAGCTTGGCATCGAGATTGCTGAGCGGCTCGTCGAAGAGGAACACCGCCGGGTTGCGCACCAGTGCCCGGCCGATGGCGACGCGCTGCCGCTGCCCGCCCGAGAGCTCGGCCGGCCGGCGCTTCAGGAGCGGCGTGATCTGCAGCATCTCGGCCACCCGCGCCACCGCCGCGGTCCGCTCGGCCGCCGGCACGCGCCGCATCTCGTGGCCGAAGCCGATGTTCCGCGCGACGTCGAGATTGGGATAGAGTGCATACGACTGGAACACCATTGCAATGTCGCGGTCCTTGGGATGCACACCGATCACCGAGCGCCCGCCGATGCGGATGTCGCCGGCCGTCGGCTCGAGCAGGCCGGCGATGCAGTTGAGCAGGGTCGACTTGCCGCAGCCCGAGGGGCCGAGCAGCACCAGGAACTCGCCGTGTTCGAGCTCGAGATCGATTCCCTTCAGCGTGTCGAGGGCGCCATAGGCCTTGCGCAGCCCGGAAATGCTGAGTTCGCTCATCGCCTAGCCTTTCACTCCGCCCTGCGTCAGTCCCGCCACCAGGGCGCGCTGCAGCACCACACCGATGATCACCGGCGGCAGCGCCGCCAGCACCCCGGCCGTCGCGATGAGCCCGTAATCGGTGATCCGTCCGCCCGCGAGATCGGCCACCGCGACGGTCAGTGTCTTGGCGCGCTCGTCCGAGGTAAAGAGCAGCGCATAGAAGAACTCGTCCCACCCCACCATCAGCGCGAAGAGCGCCGCCGTGGTCACCGCCGGGGCGGCGAGCGGCAGCGTCAGGCGCAGGAGGATCTGGTCGAGCCGCGCCCCGTCGATCATCGCCGCGCTTTCGATTTCGCGCGGCACGCCGTCGAAGCCGGATTTGAGCAGCCACGCCGTGAACGGCGCGAGGATGGTGAGGTACACGCCGGCAAGGCCGAACACGTTGTTGAGCAGCCCGAGCGCCTGCAGCCCCTTGTAGAGCGGCACCGACAGCGCCACCGCCGGCAGCATGTAGCTGCCGATCGCCACATAGATCGCCCACCCGGTCTGCCGCTGCCGTGACACCGCCCATGCGGCGGGAATGCCGACGACCAGCGCCCCGATCACGGCCATTCCCGCGACGACCAGCGAGTTGCGGAGCGAGGCGAGGAAGGCGGCGCCCGCCGAATGTTCGGCGACCGAAAGCAGCGCGCCGTAGCGGGAAAAATCGAGCGCCGACGGCAGCCATTTGAGCGGCAGCGCGCTCAGGTCCGCGGCCGGCGAGAGGCTCATCACCACCAGCCACGCGAAGGGCGTGAGGATCGCGAGCGCGAGCCCGATCGCCGCGGCATAGACGAGGATGCTCTGGCCGGTGGCGCGCCGCTCCATCTCAGGCCCTCAGCGCGTTGCGCCGGATGGCGGCGATGTAGATGGCGGCGAGCACCGTGACGATCAGCGTCACGATCAGCGCCATCGAGGCGCCCGAGCCGGCGCGGCCGAACGAAAACGCCTCCTGGTAGATGAGGATCGAGAGCGTGCGCGTCGTATCCGCCGGTCCGCCGCGCGTCATCACCCAGATGATGTCGAACACCTTGAAGGCTTCGATCGTGCGCAGCACCAGCGCCACCATCAGCGGCCCCGCCATGTAGGGAAAGAGCACGAAGTGGAAGCGCGACCATGCGCCGGCGCCGTCGACCACCGAGGCCGACTTGATGTCCGCCGGCACCGTCTGCAGCGCCGCAAGCCCGATGAGCCCGACCAGTGGAAAGTTCTTCCACACGTCGGCGACGATGATCGAAACCATCGCCGTCCCGGGCTCTCCCAGCCACGATTGATACGCCGGGATCAGGTGGAGCTGGGTGAGCAGCGCGTTGAGCGCGCCGTATTGCGGATTGTAGATCAGCCGCCAGAGCGTCGCGTTGACGATCGTCGGCAGCGCCCACGGCAGGATCATCAGCGCGCGCAGCGCCGTGCGGCCGCGGAACTCCTGGTCGAGCAGAAGCGCCGCCAGCACCCCGAGCACCATCTCGGCCGCGACCGAGACCAGTGCGAACACCGCCGTGTTGATGAAGGTGCTGGAAAACGCCGCGCTGGTCAGCGCCTTGGCGTAGTTGGCGAGGCCGATGAAGCTGCCGGCTTTGCCCACGAGCCCCGCATCGGTGAAGCTGAGCCCGATCGTGTTGGCCAGCGGCCAGCCGATGATGAGCACGATCACCGCGAGCAGCGGCAGGAGCAGCAGCCAGGCCCTGAGTGTCGTCCAGCGGCTTTCCAAGCGGTCCCCGTCGCGGCATGGGTCCGGACGCGCGCGGCGCCCGGACCCCTACCGCATATCACAGGCCGGAATTGGCCGCGGCTTCGTTGAGCGCGTCCTCGGGGGAGGAGGTCCCGAGCACCGCCTTCTGGATCGCCACCTGCAGCGCCTGCGACATCTGCTGGTATTTCGGCGTGAACGGCCGCGGGAACATCACCCCGAGCGCCGTCTTGGCCGAGGCCACCAGCGGCTCCTGGCCCTTGGTCACCGCCGGATCGTCATACGACGTCGCCCAGATCGGCAGGCTAAGCTGCGCATACTGGTTCTGCACCGGCTGGCTGGTCATGTAGAGGATGTATTTCCAGGCCTCGTCGGGGTTCTTGCTGGTGGTGGTGATGCCCAGCCCCATCGAGCCGTTGACGCCCGAGGCGGTGCTGATGCCGTCGACGCCCGGCGCCGGCTCGATGCCGACCTGTCCTGCGACCTTGCTGTCCTTGGGGTCGTTGGCGAGGTTGTAGGCATAGGTCCAGTTGAGCATGAACGCCGCCTGGCCGTTCTCGAAGGTGTGGCGCACGTCCTCTTCGAGGAACTCCTTCGAATTGGGGTTGGTCACCCCGTCCTTGACCGTCTGCACCATGTACTGCAGCGCCTTGAGCCCGCCGTCGGTCTGGAACGCGGGCTTGCCGTCGTCACCGATGAACTTGCCGCCATAGGCATCGATCAGCGTCGCGTAGTCGCAGACCGCCGCCTCCGCCTGCGCCCAGCTCCAGGCGATCGGATAATCGACGATGCCCTTCTGCTTGATGATCTTGGCATCGGCCTCCAGCTCGTCCCAGGTCTTGGGCGGGTTGGCGATCCCGGCCTTCTGCAGCATGTCCTTGTTGTAGAAGAGGTACTTGGTGTCGAGGATCCACGGCATGCCGTAGAGCTTGCCGTTGTATTCGGCGGTGGTCCACGCGCCGGGCAGGATCTGCGATTTCATGTCGGCCGGCACGCGCGACGTCACGTCCATCAGCACGTTGTTCTGCGCATATTCGGCCGGCCAGATCACGTCGTAGAGCACCACGTCGTAGCCGCTGCCGCCCTGGGCCAGCACGGTCTTGTCGTGCAGCCCCTCATAGGGGACGAATTCGAGGTTGACCGTGATGCCGGGGTTGGCCTTCTCGAACGCGGCGGTCATGTCGCGCACGTTCTGCTCGCTGTAGGCGGCCTGCGACATGAACAGGGCATTGAGAGTGGTGTCGGCCATCGCGGCCGTCGTCAGGGCCGTGCTGCCCAGCACGAGTGTGGCGATGCTGACGCTCAGTCGAAACCTGGTGTGCATGGAATCCCTCCGGGATGCGTGGCGGCAAACTTGTGTGACGGGCGCCGGTCCGCGTTGACGGCGTGCGGCCTCTGTTTTATTAAGTCAATTGACTTGACTTAACAGTTTATAGTGATTGCGGAGCGCGCCGCTTGTCAAGAGACGGAAACGGCACACTGGCGGCACGGGGCGGGCCCTCACTTGCCGGCACCAATCTTGGCGCCGCCAGCTCCCACAATCGCCGGGTCATCATCGGCGCCCTCCGCCGCAACGGCGCGATGTCGCGGGCCGAGCTGGCGCGGTCCACCCTGCTGACCCGCCAGACCATGTCCAATATCATGGACGAGCTCGAAGCCGCCGGGCTGGTGGAAGCCGAAGCGGCGGTGAAGACCGGCCGCGGCCAGCCGGCCATCCCCTACCGGCTGGTGCCGAACGGCGCCTTCGCCATCGGTCTTCACATCGACCGGCGATACCTCCGCGCGGTGGCGGTCGATCTCCTCTGCCGGCCGGTCGTCCGCATCGGCTGCGAGCTTCCCGACGAGGGTCCCTACAAGGGGGCGCCGATCGCCCTCGATCTCATCGCCCGGATCCGGCGCGAGCTGCGCCGGCGACATCCCGAGGCCGACACGCGCACCGTGGGCCTCGGCGTCGCGATGCCGGGTCCGTTCGGCGTCGAGGAGCCGAGCCGCCACCAGGGGCCCGCCGGCCAGTGGCACGCCTATCCGCTGTATCGCATGCTGACCGAGGCGTCAGGCCTCGCCGTGCGCATCTTCAACGACGCCGCGGCGGCGACTCTCGCCGAAAAACTCACCGGCGCCGGGCACACCATCGACAACTTCGTCTACGTCTTCCTCGCCCATGGCGTGGGCGCCGGCATCGTGCTCAACGGCGAACTCGTCGAAGGGCCGCGCGGCAACATGGGCGAGGTCGGCGAGGTGATCGTGAGCCTTGCCGGCAGCGACGCCGGCGCCACGCTCGAAGGCGAAACCTCGCTCACCGCCCTGGCCGGTTTCCTCGGGGCCTCCAACCCCTCGTCGGTCGAGACCTACGAGCTGATCGAACGCGCGCTCGGCGCCGGCGACCCGCGCATCGGGGCCTGGATCGCCAGGGTCGCGCCGCGCCTGCGCCAGGCCGTCCAGATCATCGAATCGATGTTCGACCCCGACACCATCATCCTGGGCGGTGAGGCGCCGCGCCCGCTGCTCGAACAGCTCATCCCCGCCCTCGCGCCGCTGTTTCCCTCGGTCGCCGACCGGCCGGGCCGCACCCTGCCGCGCCTCCTCGCGGGGGACGCCGATCGCTGGGCCGTGGCGCTCGGCGCCGCGACCGAACCCATCGTCCGCGAATTCGACCCGCGCCTCGCCGCCATGCTCAAGGCGGGACCAGCCGAAATGACCCCGGCGCGACGTGGGTAGGTTGCGAACGTCGCGACCTGTGCCACAGCGCCAGGGCCGCAACCCCCAGCGTTTCGAGGCCTCTCCGACAATCTTCGCCCCACTTATCCATGCTGCTTTCCGCCGCGGTATATTCCTCCCATCCAGTCTGCACGGACGGGCCCGGACGACGGCCGGCGTGGGTTGGACAGGTAGGCGTGAGGGCCGTCCCCTTGCGAGGTTTGGCTTTAACGCTGGCGGCAGGACTCGCCAGCCCGAACCCCACTCCGAAATCCTGCCG
>CAYRZM010000192.1:0-9351 GCA_964428685.1 uncultured Devosia sp.
CAGTCGACCCAGACGGAAAAGGGCAAGCCCAAGCCGGCCGACTTCACCTTCGTGCAGCCGACGCCGCCGCCGAACACGCCCGACGTCAAGGTGCTGCAGCAGCCCAAGAACGACAAGGGCGGGTTCGTCTTCCAGATCGGGATCAACATCTACATCTCCAATCCCGAGCAGGAGCGCGACCGCTTCTACAATCGGGACAACGGCGACCGCATCTTCTACGAGGATCTCAGCTTCGGCCGGACCCGCGAGACGATCGTGCGCCGTGACGGCACCAAGGTGGTCACGATCTACGCCCGCAACGGCGACGTGCTGCAGCGCAGCAAGATCCTGCCCAACGGCCACGAGATCGTCATCGCCTCGGCCGATCCGCGCGAGCGGGACGACGACAGCTGGCGCGATCCGGGCGACAGCCTGCCGCCGCTGGTCCTCAACATCCCGGCCAAGGACTACATCCTCGATGCCGACGATGCGGACCAGGATCAGGTCGATTTCTTCCTCGACCAGCCGCCGGTGGAAAAGGTGCGTCAGATCTACACGATCGACGACGTCAAGCGCTCCGCGCGCCTGCGCGACAGCGTGCGGCGTCTCGAGGTCGGCGGCCTGACCTTCGACACGGGCAAGGCCACGATCTCGCGCGATCAGGTCGGCGACCTCGCCAAGGTGGCCAAGGCCATGCTCGACCTTTTGGCCAAGAACCCGGGCGAAGTGTTCCTCATCGAGGGCCACACCGACGCGGTCGGCTCGGACGTCGCCAACCTGGTCCTCTCCGACCAGCGCGCCGCGACGGTCGCCCGCATCCTCACCGACTTCTACCATATCCCGCCGGAGAACCTGGTGACCCAGGGCTATGGCGAGCGCTACCTCAAGGTGAAGACCGATGGTCCCGAGCCGCTCAACCGGCGCGTCACCATCAAGCGCATCACCCCGCTGGTCGCCTACGGCAACTGAGCCGGAACCGCATGACTTGAAAGGGCCGGGATCATCCCGGCCCTTTTGCTTTGGCGCCCGCCGACAGCATTTCGAGCTTCACCGCATCGAACTGGTGCAGCCAGCGCATCGCGGTCGCGTGGATGGGGACCGGATTGAGGAAGTGGAGCTTCTCGCGGCCGCGCCGCTCGGTGAGCACGAGGCTCGCCTGCTCCAGCGCCAGCAGATGCTTGGTCACCGCCTGCCGGCTGATCGGCAACCCGTCGCACAGCCGCGACAGGGTCTGGCCATTGGTGCGCCGCAACCGCTCGAGCAGAACACGCCGGTACTCGTCGGCAAGCGCGGCAAACACCGCGTCCCGATCCGCAACACTCATGACTCAACAACCCCGCAGCCGAACCGCCCCCGACCACGCCAATGACTTCCTAGCCGTGCAATTGCGCACGAAAAAAGGCAGCCACGCCGATGCGCAACCTAGAGCGAGTCGCAATCGCGCGTCGTCCCGCGCCGGCTGGTCATCAACAGCGGCGCACCCGGCGGCCCGGCGGCGCCCTTGACAAGATGGGTCCACCACCGCCTTTTCGGCGCTCCTGACGGGGGACGCTGGCATGCACGAAACGACCGCCGCGCCGGCATCGGCCGCGACCGTCGCGTCGCCCGGGCGCCTCGCGCGCTGGAAGGTCGTTCTCCTCCAGCTGGTGTTCGCCTACCTGCTGCTGGTGCGGCTCGCCTACGACGTCGCCGCCATGCCGATGGGCGACGAAGCCTATTACTGGATGTGGGGCCAGCACCTCAGCTGGTCGTATTTCGACCATCCCCCGCTCGACGGCTGGTTGCAGGGACTGGTGGCCGCGCTGTTCGGCTGGAGCAATTTCTCCGTCCGGCTGCTGACCTGGCTCAGCCTCGGCGGCACGCTCTGGGTGCTTTGGCTGTGGAGCGCCCGCCTCGCCCCCCACGACCGCTCCGGCTGGTTCTGGGCCACCGCGGTCATCTTCCTCTCGATGCCCGTGATCTACCTGATGACCACCGGCGCGCTGCACGACCATCTGCTGATCGCGCTCAGCCTCGCGTCGATCTATGTCTTTGACGGCTTCGCGTCGACTGCAGAGGACGGCACATACCGCTGGCGCGACCTCTACATCGCCGCGATCTTCCTCGGCCTTGCCGTGCTCACGAAATACAACGGCGTGTTCGTCGGCATCGGCTTCGCCGTGTGGATCCTGGTGCGTCCAAAGCTCTGGCCGCTGCTGGCGCGGTGGCAGCTCTGGCTCGCCGGCCTCGTCGCGGTCGCCATGCAGGCGCCGGTGTTTTACTGGAATCTCACCGAGGGCCTCGCGAGCTTCCGCTTCCATCTCGACAGCCGCGGCATGGACTGGGCCGACCCCGAGCCCGAGCGCGTGCTCTACTACCTCGGCGCCATCGTGCTGGTGATCTCGCCGGTGCTCTTCGCCATGCTGTTCCGCATCCCGTTCCTCAGATCGGCAGGCAGGGAAGCCGACCGCGCGCTCGGGCTCTCGACCACGATCTTTGTCGTCTCGACCCTCGCCTGGGCCGTCATCGCGCTGTTCCTCACCGTCTATTTCCACTGGAACATCGTCGCCTATCTCGGCCTCGCCCCGATCGCCTATCGCCTGCTCGGCAACCGCATCCGGCTGCTGCTGCATGTCGCGTGGGGGCTCTTTCTCATCACGCCGGCAATGCTGAGCTATTTCGTGACGCCGCTGTCGCTGTTCGGCCAGACCGATCCGGCGGCGCCCGAAATCTATGGCTGGCCCGAACTCAAGGCGGAGGTGCAGAAGCAGCACGATGTACATCCCGACGCCTTCCTCGCCGGCACGCGCTACACCTTCGCCAGCCAGCTCGGCTTCATGCTGCACGATCCCGACATCGCCGCATTCAATCCGGTGCCCTCGCAGATCGACTACTGGTGGGATGCGGGCGCGCATGTCGGCCAGCCAGCGCTCATCGTCGCCGACACCGCGTTCGGCATCGACAACGCCAAAGCGAGCTTCGCGTCGCTCCAAAAGCTCGAGGACGTGCCGGTCACGCGCTTCGGCCAGACGATCTGGACATTCCAGATATGGCTGGGCACCGGTTTCAACGGCCGCCTGCGCTGACCGGCAGCAAAAGCACTCGCAGGCGGCAAGAATCGCGCAGCAGAATCAATGATCTATTCGGGGTATTTTTGCGCTCTCTCGCGCCCTGCCGAACAACGCAAATATCGGAACAATTCGTAAAGCCTCGCGTTCTTGCGCCATACGGTACTCAAAACAAGGAGGTCCCTATGGCTGTCCCAGACCGCGATACCGTTTACACCAACGACGGCACCAATCGCGCCGTCTACACCCGCGAGAGCAACTCGACCGGGTGGTTCATCGGCATCATCGTGGCGCTTGCGCTGCTGGCGATCGCCTATCTCGTCTTCTCGGCCAACTCGCAGCCGTCCAGCACGAGCACGACCGTGAACAACACGCCGGCGATCACGACGCCGATGGCTCCGGCCGACAACGGCACCAGCGTCGCACCGATGACCTCGACCGCGCCGATCACCTCGACCGCGCCGACCGCCCCGGCTTCGACCTCGGTGGCTCCCTCGGCTCCGGCGACGGATCTGAGCTCGGCCCCGGCCGCGACGTCCTCGGCGGCTCCGGCCACCTCGTCGGCGCAGTAAGCGTTCTGCCCAGGGCTTCTGCCCTCCCTCCGAAGCTCACCGAAAAAGCCCCGGCCAAGGCCGGGGCTTTTGCTTGTGCCGGGTTACCTCGCTGTGCGCTCTTGCGCGCCGCGGTGCCGGGCCACATCTAGGCCGCACCTCCGGGGACATGCGCATGGAAATCGGCCTCTACTCCTTTGCGGAGAACACGCCCGACCTGCTGAACGGCAACCGCCTGCAATCGCCGGCGGAGCGTCTCCGCGACCTCATCGAGGAGATCGAGCTGGCCGATCAGCTGGGCCTCGATTTCTACGGGCTGGGCGAGCACCACCGGCCCGACTTCGTCGCGTCGGCGCCCGTGACCATCCTCGCTGCCGCGGCGGCGCGCACCAAATCCATCCGGCTATCGACCGCCGTCACCGTGCTCAGCTCCGACGATCCCATCCGCGTCTGGCAGCAGTTCGCAACGCTCGACCTCCTCTCGAACGGCCGCGCCGAGATCATGGCGGGCCGCGGCTCCTTCATCGAGAGCTTCCCGCTGTTCGGCTACGACCTCGACGACTACGACGACCTGTTCGAGGAAAAGCTCCAGGAGCTGCTCGAGATCAGGAAGGGCGGCAAGGTCGAGTGGCCCGGCAGCGCCCACACCAGGCCGATCCCCGGCATGGAAATCTTCCCGCGCCCCGTCCAGTCGCCCCTGCCGCTCTGGATCGCGGTCGGGGGCACGCCCAACTCGGTGGCCCGCGCCGCCTATTTCGCGCTGCCGCTAATGATCGCCATTATCGGCGGGCGCCCGCAGCAGTTCCAGCCGCTGGTCCAGCTCTATCGCGACACAGGCGCCAAGATGAACCACGATCCCTCGCTGCTGAAGCTCGGCATCTCCTCGCATGGCTTCATCGCGCCGACCTCGCAGGAGGCGCTCGACATCGCCTTCCCCGCGCACCAGGCCGCCATGAGCCGCATCGGCAAGGAGCGCGGCTGGCCGCCGACGACGCGCGAGCAGTTCGAAGCCGGTACCTCGCCCCAGGGCGCCTACTTCATGGGCTCGCCGCAGCAGGTGATCGACAAGATCCTGATGCAGCACGAATGGTTCAAGCACGACCGCTTCGGCCTGCAGCTCAGCGTCGGCACGCTGCCGCACGACAAGGTCATGCGCGCCATCGAGCTCTTCGGCACCGTGGTGAAGCCGGCGGTCAACAAGGCCCTCGCCTGAGCGGTGCTGCTTCGTGCTAGCGTCGCGCCCGATGAGCGACGACGACGCCCCGGACGCCCACCGCTACGAGCTGTTCACCACCGACGGCGCGGTGCGCTTCGCCCTGACCCTCAAGGACCACGGCATCGCCCTCGAGCCCAGGGCGCTCGCCCTGATGCGGGCCGGCCGCTGGACCCGTGCGGACTTCGCCGACATCGCCAGCGTCACGCTGAGCACCGCCACCGCCGGGCGCACCATCCTCGCCCAATGCACCATCGGCCTCGTCAATGGCGGCAGGATCGTCGTCAGCAATGCCGGCGCGAGCGGCATCGCCGACGGGCGCCACGACCAGGCCTTCCGCCTGTTCGTCCGCGATCTTCATGCGGCCCTGGTCGAAAGCGGCGCGGCGGCCGGGATCGCCTTTCGCTCAGGCTACTCGGCCGGCCGCTCCATGGGACTCAACATCGCCGTCGGTGCCGCCGTGCTGCTGCTCGGCGTTCTGCCGCTGATCCTGTTCTTCATCAGCGGCGAAGTGAAGATCCTGGGTGCCTTGGTCGTCGGCGCCTTCCTGCTCTGGCCCATGCTGCGCGTGGCGCGGATGAACACGCCCCGCACCTATTCGCCCGGCAACCCGCCCGATCTCATCCCCTAGATCGCCGCGATTCGGTCATGATCGGGCCGCGTTGGGGCCACGGCGCCGCACTAGAACCTTTTGTTAACGACTGCGTTGTGCCGCCTGAGCGAGGCCGATCATGTTCAATCCGACCGACACCCTGCCCCGTCGCCGCCCCCGCCGCTTCTGGCTCACCGAAGCGCTGATCGTTGCGGCCGTGCTGGCCTTTGGCGGCTTCGCGCTCTTTGCCGACACCGGCCGGTCGCCGGTCGATTTCGCGAGCAGCATCTCCAACTTCGTCGGGCGCTGAGCCTACTTCGCGCCGACCCGCTTGATCGTCTTGATGGCGACCGGCGGCAGCCCGGACTTTTCCGCGATCGCCCTATCCTGCGCCTCGATTTCGGTCCGCGCCGGCGCATCCCCGTCGAGACCGCCCAGAAGGTCCGCCGGCACCCGGCGATTGGACCGCTGCGTGCCGTCCTCATAGATCACGTTGAACAGCACGAACTCGCTGCGGGCGGTGGGCTTTTTGGCCATGATGGGTCTCCTCGCGCGCGCGGGCTCTACGCCCTTGGCGGCGGAACGGCAATGCTGCTGGCGTAAACGTCCGGCGGGCTAGTTGGTTTTGGGCCAGCCCTGCGAGAACATGCCCTCGCCCTGCTCGTCGACGATGAGCCGGCCCTTGGCGATGGCAAAGCTCACCGCGTCGTCGCGGGAACTCATGCGGTCGGCGCGCACGAACTTGTGGACCTTGAGCTCGCCGCCGACGTCCTTCTCGATCTGCCCCGCGAGCTGGTACTCGCTCCCGACCGGCAGCGGCGTCGCGCGGATGGTAAAACCCTTGTACTCCTCGCCGGGCGGGGGAGCGGACGGGGCGGAGGAACCGCCGCCACCGCCGAAAAGATTTTTGAGAAACGACATGGGCACTCCGCTGCTCGCCAGAAACCGGAGCCGCACTCTAGCGGCTCCGGCGGCAAAGCGGGAGGGTGTCAGGCGAGGCTCCGGTGCATCGCCGGCGTCCAGCCCAGCGTGATGGCCCGGAAGAAGCGGTTGCCCCGCGCCTTGAGGCCCCGATAGGCCGCCTTCATATCGAGGAGCAGCGTGATCCGCCGGCCCTTGTGGCGGAGCTCGCCGGTTTCGTGCGTGGCGACCTGCCGGAAGCCGACGACGCGGGTGTGAAAGCCCAGCGGCGAATGCGGATCGTTCTCGAACACATCGGTGATGAGCTGCCCATACCCGAGCCGCACGATCTCCCGTGTCGCGGCACGCATCAGGCTGATCACGACACCGACGCCCTGCCGCCGCTCGGGCACCACGGCGAAGCGGCCGATCTCGGCGATCCGGTTGGTCGCAAGAAAGCGGCCGAGATCGAGGTCGGGGTCGACGTTCTGCAGCGCGTAGGCCGCATAGTGGCCGAGCGCTGGGTCGTACACCACGCGCAGCACGCCGACAGCCGCGCCGCCCTTGCGCGCAAGGAACCACGAGATGTCGGTGCGGCCGAGGTCGCTCGCGGGGAACAGGCTGTCGCCGTCGAGCACCCATCCCTTCTCGTCGACATAGATGCGGCGGAGGACGTCGACCGCCTCGCGGCGCGCCTCTTCCGTTTCAACACGCCTGCTACGCGTAAAGCCGAGGGTCTGCATGTGCATCTCCTTGCACGCGGGGGGAAGTCTTGCCGCTGAGGTCGGCGATGGCGGCCATGATGCGGCCGTGCCAGGCACCGAGATCGCCGGTGGGAAAGAGCGGCTCGCCGAAGCGGATCTCGACCGGGCTGCCTTCCGAAATGTCGCCGGTCGGGGGCGCCTCCGGATAGCGAAGGCCGCAGGGAACGATCGGAACGCCGGCTTCGAGCGACAGCCGCGCGGCGCCGCGCCGGCCGGCGAGAAGCCGCTCGCGATCGCGGTTGACGGTCCCCTCGGGGAAAATGCCGACGCAGCGCCCCGCCGCCAGATGCGCGCGCGCCTGCTGCATCGGGCTCTGGCTAGAAGCGTAGAGCGGCCGGAACACGTCGAGCCACGCCGGGCGTGCCGGCTTGTGCGGCACCACGATCACCTGTGCCGCCCGGTAGAGCTGGCCGATGCCCGGGATGAGCGCAAAGTTCCAGTCGGCGAGGAAGTGCACGCGCCGGCCTTGGCGCAGCAGCATCAGCATGGCCGGCAACAGGATGGCTTCGAGGCGCGTCGAGTGGTTGGCGACCAGCACGAACGGCTCCGGGCCTGAGACATGCTCGACGCCGGTGATGGAACGAATCCGGGGCCGCCCAAGGAGCGCGACCAGCCGCACGAGCGTCGCGTCGAACGCCGACAGGGCGCCAAGCGGCGCATGGACGATCTCGCGGGCCGAGGGCACCCCGGTCATGGCAGCGCGCCCGCAAGGACCGGCGCCGCGTCCCAGGTCTCCGCGAAGGTCTCGGCCGCAGCCGGCCAGCGCAGCAGGGCGAACCCGCCGGAATGGTCCTCGACCACCGCGGTGCGGTTGCCCAGCCAGTCGCCGCAATTGAGATAGTGCGTGCCGCCGATGTCGAAGTCGGCGGGGCGATGGCTGTGGCCGCAGATCGCCCCGTCGTAGCCCAGGAGGCGCGCTGCCCGCGCGGCTGCCACCTCGAACGATCCGCCGGGCTCGGCATCGCCGCGTGAGGGCGCCCGGCGCGCGCCCCGCGTCATGAGGCCGATCGACTCCCCGATGCCGCAGAGCATCGCGGCGAGAGCGCCGGTCGAGCCGAATAGCCGGTCGTGCTCGTGGCCGTGCGTGACGAGGTAGCGCCGGCCCTGGGCACTCTCGAGCACGCAGCGGCGGCTGATCTCGATGCCGGGAAGGCCGAGCTGCGCAAGGTGCTGCAATGGCTCGTCGTGGTTGCCCGGAACGAGCACGACCCGCGTCCCGCGCCGCGCCAGATCGAGCAGGCGGCGGACCACGGCGAGATGATCGGCGCGCCAGCCGCTGTGGCGGCGAAAACTCCAGAAGTCGATGATGTCGCCGACCAGATAGAGCGTGTCGGCCGTATGGTGGGCGAGGAAATCGAGAACGCTCGCCGCATCGCAGCGATAGGAGCCCAGATGCAGGTCGGAGATCAGGATCGTGCGATAGGCCGCCTGTCCTCTCTCGCCCATGGTGCTGCTCCACGGTCCCTCATACCACCGCTGGTATGCTGGAATCGCGTTGCACTGGTGTGACGCAGAAGTTAACGGCCGATGTCGAAGCGGCCCGTTCGTGACGGGCCGGTGTCACGCACATGACAGCCAGGTGACGAACGCCGTTCTATCGGGGGCCGGACAGCAAAACGGGCGCCGCGGCGCCCGTTTGTCGAACTCAGTTGTCGAGGAAGCTCCTGAGCTTCCGGCTGCGGCTCGGGTGCTTGAGCTTGCGCAGCGCCTTGGCTTCGATCTGGCGGATGCGTTCGCGCGTCACCGAGAACTGCTGACCGACTTCCTCGAGCGTATGATCGGTGTTCATGCCGATGCCGAATCGCATGCGCAGCACACGCTCTTCGCGCGGCGTTAGCGAGGCGAGCACGCGCGTCGTGGTCTCGCGCAGATTCGACTGGATCGCCGCGTCGATCGGCTGCACCGCGTTCACGTCGGGGATGAAGTCGCCGAGGTTGGAATCTTCCTCGTCGCCGATCGGCGTCTCGAGGCTGATCGGCTCCTTGGCGATCTTCAGCACCTTGCGGACCTTGTCCAACGGCATCTGAAGCTTCTCAGACAACTCCTCGGGCGTCGGCTCGCGGCCGATCTCGTGCAGCATCTGGCGCGAGGTGCGGACGATCTTGTTGATCGTCTCGATCATGTGCACCGGGATGCGGATGGTGCGCGCCTGGTCGGCGATCGAACGGGTGATCGCCTGCCGGATCCACCACGTCGCGTAAGTCGAGAACTTGTAGCCGCGGCGGTACTCGAATTTGTCGACGGCCTTCATCAGGCCGATATTGCCCTCCTGGATGAGGTCCAGGAACTGCAGGCCGCGGTTCGT
>CAYRZM010000193.1:0-4542 GCA_964428685.1 uncultured Devosia sp.
CGGGTGATCGATGGTGAAGGAGCGGACGCCGAACTCCTCATAGGCGCGCTCGATCTCGCGCTTGTTCTTGATGGGATTGTTGTAGTGCATCGCCGCGCCCGGCGCGAACTCGCGCACCAGCTCCATCTCGGTGTTCGAGGCGACGTCGAACGCCTTCAGCCCCTCCTCATGGAGCTGCCGCAGGATATGCGGGGAGGGGTTGCACTTGACCGCATAGGTCAGCAGACCGTCGAAGCCCTTCTTGAATACCTTCACCGAGCGGTGAAGTTCCTTTTCCGAGAACAGGAAGCTCGGAAAGTCCGGTTCCTCGGCGGCGATCAGCTGCGAGGTGCTCGCATAGACGGTCTTGTCGTGCGAGGGCGCGTGCAGCTGGATGACGTCTTCGGCGGCAGAGACGAGCGAGGCCATGCGGGAAACCTTTCGGGAGCGCGGGGGAAAGGCGAAACGCGGCTGCATATAGGGACGTTCAACCCCCCGCACAACGTCATATTTTCCGAGCTTACAAATCCGTAAGCCGGCGTCCTTAAAGGCGCCGGAATCTGGGCGTTGGCGTCGGGGCAAAGCGGGACGCAAAGAGGAGCCGGAGACGTGTCGCAGCGTCAGATCGTCTGGGGATTTTCGGGGCTGGTGGTGGTTGCGGCGATCGCCGGCGGCCTCTGGGCGCAGAGCCAGGAGCCGCCGCCGGCGCCCTCCGGGCCGTTCATCGCCTCCAACCTTCCCATCGACGTGCAGGTCGCCGAGGCGAGCGCCGCGCCGATGGCGATCCCGACGCTCAACACCGACACGCGCGTCGCCGCCGCCTCGCAGCGCGAGGTGCCGCAGACCCAGGCGCAGGTGCAGATGAGCTTTGCCCCGCTGGTGAAGACCGTGACCCCGGCTGTGGTCAATGTCTACGCGACCAAGACCGAGCAGGGGTTCCAGTCGCCGTTCGCCGGGGACCCGTTCTTCTCGCGCCTGTTCGGCGGGCAGATGTTCCAGAGCCGGCCGCAGACCAGCCAGTCGCTCGGCTCGGGCGTCATCATCGACCCCAAGGGCGTCATCATCACCAACTCGCACGTGGTCAACGGCGCCGACGAGATCCACATCGCGCTCAGCGGCGGCCGCGAATATCCGGTTAAGCTGTTGCTCGACGATCCGAAATCGGACCTCGCGGTGCTGCAGATGCAGAACACCGGAGGCAAGAGCTTCCCCGCGCTCGCCTTCGCCGACTCCGACGACGTGCAGGTGGGCGACCTGGTGCTGGCGGTCGGCAACCCGTTCGGCGTCGGCCAGACGGTCACCAGCGGCATCGTCTCGGCGCTGGCGCGCTCGGGCGTCGAGACGGGCAATTTCGACTACTTCATCCAGACCGACGCGGCGATCAATCCGGGCAATTCGGGCGGCGCGCTGGTCGATCTCAGCGGTCACCTCGTCGGCATCAACACAGCGATCTTCACGCGCTCGGGCGGTTCGGTGGGCATCGGCTTCGCAATTCCCGCCAACATGGCGCATACGGTTGCCGAAGCCGGGGAGAAGGGCGGGCCGATCGTGCGGCCGTGGTTCGGTGCGCGGCTCCAGGAGGTGACGTCGGACATCGCCGACAGCCTCAGCATCGACCCGCCGCACGGGGCGCTGGTGACGGAAGTCGCGCCGGGCAGCCCGGCGGACAAGGCCGGCCTCAAGTCGGGCGACGCGATCGTCCAGATCGACGGCATCGACGTCGATGCGCCGCAGGGATTTGACTTCCGCTTCGCGACCAAGGAACTCGGCAGCACCGTCGACATCCAGTATGTCCGCGGCGGGCAGCTGGCCGACACGCAGGTGGCCGTGACCGCGGCGGCCGGAGCCACGGCGGACGAAACGGCGACCATTTCGGGTAACACCCGCTTTGCCGGGACCACCGTGAGCGTGCTGACCCCGGCCGTGGCGCAGGACCTCGACCTGCCGTTCGACAGCAAAGGCGTCGTGGTGACCGACGTCGCCGCGAACTCCCCCGCCGACGAGATGGGCCTGCGCAAGGGCGACATCGTGCTCTCGCTCAACGGGCGGCAGATCACCGACGTGTCGACGTTCAAGTCGCTGGTCTCCGGCCGCTCCGGCGGCTGGCAGATCGTGCTCAACCGGGGCGGCCAGATCATCCAGTCCTACATCTCCGGGTGATGTGCTAAACCGGCGAAATGGCCGATCTCTTCGCGGTTTCCAATGACCCCTCCGCCGGCGGCGACAGCCCGCTCGCCGACCGGCTGCGCCCGCGTTCGCTCGATGAGGTGATCGGGCAGGTGCACCTGCTCGGCCCCGACGGCACGCTGCGCCGGATGATCGCTTCGGGGCGGCTGGGTTCCCTCATCCTCTGGGGGCCGCCGGGCACTGGCAAGACCACGGTGGCGCGGCTCCTCGCCGATGCGGTCGGCTATCGGTTCAAGCAGATTTCGGCGGTGTTTTCCGGCGTGGCCGACCTCAAGAAGGTGTTCGAGGAGGCGCGGTTCGAGCGGCTCAACGGCCACAAGACGCTGCTGTTCGTCGACGAAATCCATCGGTTCAACCGGGCCCAGCAGGACGGCTTCCTGCCGGTGATGGAAGACGGCACCGTCGTGCTTGTCGGTGCCACGACCGAAAATCCGAGCTTCGAGCTCAACGCCGCGCTCCTGTCCCGGGCGCAGGTGCTGCGGTTCGAGCCGCTGTCGGCCGCCGACATGGCGTTGCTGGCCGAGCGCGCGGAGGCGGCCACGGGGCAAAAGCTGCCGCTCGACGACGACGCCAGAACGGCGCTCTACGAATTGTCGGACGGCGACGGTCGGGCGCTGCTCGGCCTGGTCGAGGAAGTGTTCGCGGCGACCAAGCCGGGCGAAGTGCTCGACAAGGCCGCGTTGCTCACAGTGGTGCAGCGGCGGGCGCCGATCTACGACAAGAAGCAGGACGGGCACTACAACCTCATCTCCGCCCTGCACAAGACGGTGCGCGGCTCCGATCCCGATGCGGCGCTCTACTATCTCGCGCGCATGCTGGTGGCGGGAGAAGACCCGCTGTTCCTCGCGCGGCGGCTCATTCGCATGGCGAGCGAGGACATCGGCATGGCCGACCCGCAGGCGCTGCCGCTCGCCATCGCGGCGCGCGATGCCTACGAGATGCTGGGCACGCCCGAGGGCGAGCTGGCGCTGGCCGAGATCACCGTCTATCTCGCGGTCGCGCCCAAATCGAACGCCGTCTACACCGCCTTCGGGGCTGCGATGGAGCTGGCCAAGACCACCGGCTCGCCGATGCCGCCCATGACCATCCTCAATGCCCCGACCAAGATGATGAAGGGGCAGGGCTACGGGAAGGGCTACATCTACGATCACGACACGCCCGAGGGGTTTTCCGGCCAGGAATACTTCCCCGAAAAAGTCGGCCGCCGCGAATTCTACCAGCCGGTCGAGCGGGGCTTCGAGCGCGAAATCAAGAAGCGGCTTGAGTATTTTGCCCGGTTGAGGGCAAAGAGGGCCGAAGACGATGAGGCCTGAGGCGCGACGATGAATCCCTATCTCCTGGTGGCCGTGGGCGGCGCGCTGGGCTCGGTGCTGCGCTACGGCGCGGGCATCGCCGTCGGCCAGTTCTGGAGGGCGACGTTCCCGCTCGGCACCATGCTCATCAACGTCGTCGGCTCGCTGGCGATGGGGCTCTTCATCGGCTACCTCGTGCGCACGACGCCGAGCTGGCAGTCCGACGGAAGGCTGTTCGTCGCCGTCGGGATCCTTGGCGGCTTCACCACCTTCTCCTCCTTTTCGCTCGACGCCATCTCGATGATCGAGCGCGGCGAGATCGGCCCGGCGCTGGTGTACGTGCTGGTTTCGGTCATCGTCGGCATTGCCGCGCTCTATGGCGGGCTCGTGCTGCTGCGAGGGCCGGCGTGACCGGCGCACGCCAGCAGACCGTTGCCCGCGACGAGGACGGGATGCGCCTCGACCGCTGGTTCGGCGTGCATTTCCCCGACGTCACGTTCGGGCATCTGCAAAAGCTGATCCGCACGGGGCAGGTGCGCATCGATAGCGGCCGCGCCAAGACCAATTCGCGGCTCGAGGCCGGGCAGCAGGTCCGCATTCCGCCGCTCGAGGCCGAGGTCAAGCGCATCGAGCGCAAGATCGATGCGGCCGATGCCGCGTTCCTGCGCGACCTCATCCTCTACGAAGACGACACACTCTATGTCTTCAACAAGCCGCACGGGCTCGCGAGCCAGGGCGGCAGCGGCACCAGGCGGCACATGGACGGGCTGCTCAAGAGCCTGCCCAACAAATCGGGCGAGGCGCCGCGGCTGGTGCATCGGCTGGACCGCGACACCTCCGGCGTGCTGGTCGTGGCTAAGACGCGCGCTGCCGCCAGCTATCTTGGAAAGGTGTTCCAGTCGCGCTCGGCGCGAAAGATCTATTGGGCCATCGTCTACGGCAACCCCAAGCCGCCGCAGGGCTCGATCTCGTGCTTCCTCGCCAAGCAGATCGTCGACGGCAACGAGCAGATGGTGGTGGTCGAGCAGAACCATCCCGGCGCGCAGCATTCGATGAGCTACTATTCGACCACGGACGTCGCGGC
>CAYRZM010000194.1:0-17604 GCA_964428685.1 uncultured Devosia sp.
CGAGGGCTTCGAGGAGGCGCTCTGCTGGGGCTGGATCGACGCCATCCGGAAGCCCTTCGACGACAGGAGCTTCCTCCAGCGCTACACACCGCGGGGCAAAAAGAGCCTCTGGTCGACGCGCAACCAGGGGATCGTGGCCCGGCTGACCGAGGAGGGCCGCATGCAGCCCGCCGGGCAGGCGCAGATCGACCTCGCCAAGGCCGACGGGCGCTGGGACAGGGCCTATGGCGGCTTCACCGCCGACCGCTTCCCGCCCGACCTCTTGGCGGCGATCGAAGCCGAGCCCAAGGCGCTCGAGATGTTCGCGACGCTCAACGCGCAGAACCGCTACGCGCTCGGTTTTCGCACCCACAACATGAAGACGGCGGCGGGCCGGGCCAAAAAGATCGAAGGCTTCGTCGCCATGCTGAAGCGCGGCGAGACCATCTACCCCAACGGCAAGACGAGATGACGCGCTACGCCGCCTTCCTGCGCGGGGTTAATCTCGGCAAGCGCACCGTCAGGAGCGCCGAGCTCAAGGCGGCGTTCGAGGCGATGGGCTTTGCCGACGTCAAGACGCTGCTCGCGAGCGGCAATGTGCTGTTCGATGCCCGGCCGGCGAAGACGCTGCAGCAGAAGATCGAGGCCGGGCTCAGGGAGACCTTCGGCTTTCCCGTCGGCGTGGTGCTCCGCTCCCTCGCCGAGCTCAAAGCCATGGTCGCCTCCGATCCCTATGGCGGGGTCACCGAGAGCGAAGCGGCCAAGCTCCATGTCCTGCTGTTCGCCGAGCCGCTCGGGCCGGGCGTGGCGATCGCGCCGGTCGCGGGGGATTTCGGCGTGCCCCGCGTCACCGCCCGCGAGGTGCATCTCATCGCCTATCGCAAGCCCGACGGCACCTACCTTGCGAGCAGCCTGCTCGACATGGACCGCAAGATCACCAGGGGCCAGCTGGTCACCGCCCGCAACTGGAACACAATTCTGAAGGCCATTGCATGATTGTCGTCTTCGGCTCGAACATGCTCGACCTGGTCGGGCGGGTCGAGCGCTTCCCGGTGCCGGGCGAAACCGTTCCGGGCTCGACCTTCACCACCTCGCCGGGCGGCAAGGGCGCCAACCAGGCGCTGGCGGCGCGGCGCGCCGGAGCGCGCGTGCGGCTCGTCGGCGCGGCCGGCAAAGACGCGATGGGCGACCAGGCGCTGGCGCTGCTCCGGGAAGCGGGAGTCGATCTCAAAGACGTGCGGCGGCTCGACGCGCCGCAGGGCGTCGCGATGATCTTCGTCGATCCCACCGGCGAGAACGAGATCGGCATCCTGCCCGGCGCCAACAGTTCGGTCGGACCCGACGATGCGGAGCGCGCGCTCGCCGGTCTCGGCGAAACCGATGTCGTCGTGGTGCAGCAGGAGATCCCGCAGACGGCGACGATGCGCGCGCTGGCGCTGGCGCAGCTCCAGGGGGCGACCTCGATCCTCAACACCGCGCCGTTCCTGCCGACGACGGCGGCGGTCGCGGGCACGGCCTCGATCGTGGTCGCCAACGAAACCGAGTTCGCGCTGCTTTCGGGCAGCGACCTGCCGGGGCTCGATGCGGCGATGAGCAACTGGGCGAAGAGCCGGCGGCAGACGATGCTCGTGACGCTGGGCGGTGACGGCGCGCAGGCGGCAACACCCGATGGCAGACTGGTCCGGGTGCCGGCGCTGCCGATCGAACCGGTCGACACGATCGGCGCCGGCGACTGCTTCGTCGGCTACCTCGCGGCCGGGCTCGATGCGGGCATGACGCTCGAGGCGGCGATGCGGCGCGCGGCGGTGGCGGCGAGCCTTGCCTGCCTCAAGGCCGGCGCGCAGCCGGCAGTGCCTCAGGCGGCAGAGGTCGACGCCGCCCTCAGCAGCGGCTCGAGGTGATCCTCGAACAGGAGGCCCGGCTGCGCCGCGACGGCCGCGGGATAGGTCTCTTCCGCCTGCAGCGAAAGGCGCAGGAAGGCCGCCATGCCCTCCGGTCCGGCCGGATCGGCCATCGGGTAGAACTCCGTTTCGAGCCGGCGCAGGAGCTCGCGCTTCGAGCGGATCATCTTGTCGGTGACGCCCGGGCCGTTGCTCATCGACACGGAGAGCTTGAGATAGTCGTGGAGCGGCGTGCCGAGGTGCCAACCCGCAGGCGCGGTGCGGTAGAGCTGCAGCAAGAGCTCGAGGTCGGTCATGTTGGTGAGGGTCGTGTCGTAGCGCGCGTCGGTCCTGCGGCGGTCCCACACGAGCATCGAATCCATCGACAGGCACGTCCACTTGTAGCGCGCCGGTGCGAGCTCGCGGTCGGGCCCCTCGCCCACGAGGCGCAGCTCGCGGTCGGTTTCGTCGCGCTCGTCGAGAGCCACCGAAACGATCGGGTGGTGCGCGAGCGCGGCGACGGCGAGGCGCAGCTTCTGCGGCTTGAAGCGGTCGTCGGCATCAAGGATCGCGACATAGGGCGCCTCGATTTCGTCGAGCGCGATGTTGCGGGCGCGCGAGGCGCCGGCGCCGACCGTGCCGGTCGAGCGGAAGCACAGGCGCGGATCGCGGAGGCCGGCCGCAGCGAGCAGCGCCTCGTAGTCCGCCCCGTCGTCGGCGATGATCCAGTGCTGCCAGTCGGCGTGGTCCTGCGCGAGGACGCTCCGCACGCAGGCGGCGATCCAGCGTTCGGCGCGGTGGGCCGGGGTGACGACGGCGACGGTCTGGCTCATGCAGCCCGCGCCCCGCGCCGCTTGAAGGGGGCCCGTCGCTGCCCCATATTTGGGAAGTCCGCCGGTGCTGAAATTGTGGGCCGGCGGGCGGCGTTGCTTTTCGAAGGACGGACGGAATGTCCCGCGTCTCGCTGTTTTCGGCTCCCTTCCTCCTCGGCTTCGAGGCCTATGAGGAACACATCGACCGGCTCAGCCGCGCCGCGGACGGCTACCCGCCCTACAACATCGAGCGCGCGGTCGATGCCGACGGCACCGAACGGTTCGTGATCTCGATCGCCGTGGCGGGATTCGCCCTCGGCGAGCTGGAGCTGACGCAGGACGACAATCAACTCGTCGTGCGCGGGCGCCAGAAAGAGGAGCCGAACCGGGAATTTCTGCATCGCGGCATCGCGGCGCGGCAGTTCCAGCGGAGCTTCCTCTTGGCCGACGGCGTTGAGGTGAAGGATGCCGCGCTCCAGCACGGCATGCTGGTCATCTCGGTGGTCCGCCCGAAACCGGAAAGGCTCGCGCGCCGTATCGACATTCGTTCTGCCTAGAAAGGGGAACATCATGCAAGACAGACCAGAACCCGCCGCTTTCGACAATCCGCTCCGGCACCTGACCGACGCCCAGTTCATGGCGCTCGGCGGCAATGCCGTGGTCTATGTCCGCCCGATCCTCGGCCGCCAGCTCTCCGAAATCATGGTCGATTCCGACTACAGCGAGGAGGACGAGTTCCAGCTCGTCGTGTCCGCCGACGGCTCGCCGCTGCTCGTCGCCGACAGCGAGGAGGCCGTCGAGGACTGGCTGAGCGAACGCAATTACGGTATCGCCGCCCTGCACTGACGAGGCAACGGGTGTGCTTTGCCGCCTGAGGACATCGCCGCCACAATCCTCATCCGCCCGCTCGAGGCGGGCGATTCCCTCGAGGCGCTGACGGCGCTGGTGCACCGCGCCTATGCGCGGCTCGCGCGCATGGGACTCAACTACACCGCCACCGACCAGTCGGTCGAAGTCACCGCCGCGCGCGTGGCGGCGGGGCAATGCTTCGTCGCCTGCGCCGGCCGGCGCATCGTCGGCACGGTGGTGTTCCGGACCGCGGCGGAGACCAATGGCTGCGCCTGGTACGACCGGCCGGAGGTCGCCTCGTTCGGCCAGCTCGCGGTCGAGCCAGAGTGCCAGTCGCAAGGACTGGGGCGGCGGCTCATCGCGCTCGCCGAGATCCGGGCAATCGAAAGTGGCGCGGAGGAACTGGCGCTCGACACCGCCGAGCCCGCGACCCATCTGGTCGACTGGTACGCGCGCCAGGGGTATCGGCCGGTGGAGACGGCGCAGTGGCGGGGCAAGACCTATCGCAGCGTGATCATGAGCAAGCGGCTCGGCGGACCGGGCCGCTGACCGCGCCGCTTCACGCCGCCTTGGTGGCTTCCATCGGCTGGGTGAGGATGGCGTAGAGCCGGGCCGGATCGCTGCTCCGGCGCAGGCTGTCGGCCACCGAGTCGGTGCGCAGGATGCGCGCCACCTTGGCGAGCGCCTTGAGGTGATCGGCCCCCGCTCCCATCGGCGCCAGCAGCATCATCACGAGATCCACCGGCTGGTCGTCGATCGATTCGAAATCGACCGGGGTCGCGAGCTTCAGGAACACCGCCATCACGCCCTTGAGGGGCGCGAACTTGCCGTGCGGCACGGCGATGCCGTTGCCTAGTCCCGTCGAGCCCAACGACTCGCGGTCGTTGAGCGCTTCGAATATCTCCTCGGCGGAATGGCCGGTGAGCGCGGCCGCCTTCGCGGCGAGAGCGGTGAGCACACCCTGCTTGGTGGAGATGTCCGCCGAAACGAGAACGGAGTCCTCGGCGAGGATATCGGCCAGTTCCATGGTGGTCCTAAACTTCCTTGGCGGGCGGGGCGAAAGGCGGCCTAGTTGGCCCGCAAGGCCGGATCAATCCAGCCGATGTTGCCGTCGGCGCGGCGGTAGACCACATTCAACCCGCCGTGTCCAGCATGGCGGAACATGACGATATCGGCCTGGGTGAGGTCGAGCTCCATCACCGCTTCCTCGACGCTCATCTGCCTGAGGTTGCGGGTGGTTTCGGCGATCACCGGAGGCGAATAATCCTCGGCCAGCTCGTCGCCCTCGTCGGGTGCGGCGAGCACATAGCTCTGCGCGGTGTCGTCGCCGGTGCCGTTCATGTGGTGGCGGTGCTGCTTGAGCTTGCGGTTGTAGCGCCGCATCCGCTTCTCGATCGTCTCGGCCAGGATCTCGTAGGCCGAGATCGCATCGCCGCCATAGGCGCTCGCCTGCAGCACCACGCCCGAATCCAGATGCACCGTGCAGTCGGCGCAGTAGCCCGATCCTTCCGGCTCGAGCGTCATGTGGCCGGTGTAGCCGCCGTCGAAATACTTCTTCACCACCCCGTCGAAATGTCCTTCCGCCTTGCTCCGCAGGGCCTCGCCCATGTCCATGTTCTTGCCTGAGACGCGTAGGGTCATCGAACTCCTCATGGGTGGATCACGGTGCCCCCGAGACTAGACCCGGGGGTGTGGGGGAGCAATGCGCAGCCGCGCAAACGGTTCACCGCGGGCGCCCCCTAAGGGGGCGGCGCGATCGCCTGCAAGTTTATGAATTGACTTGCGGATTTCGCCGGCTCAGCGGACGGCGACGAGGGCGCGCTTCTGGCGGCGGCGGATCACCGAGGAGGGAATGTTCATCGCCTCGCGGTACTTGGCCACGGTGCGCCGCGCCACCTCGATCCCCTGCTCCTTGTGGAGCGTCTCGGCGATCGAATCGTCGGAGAGGATGTCGGCCGCCGGCTCGGCGTCGATGAGCTGGCGGATGCGGTGGCGCACGGCTTCCGCCGAATGCTCGTCGCCGCCCGTCGCCGAGGCGAGCGCGGTGGTGAAGAAATACTTCATCTCGAACACGCCGCGCGGCGTGGCGATGTATTTGTTGGAGGTGACGCGGCTCACGGTCGACTCATGCATGTCGATCGCATCGGCGACGAGTTTTAGCGTCATCGGCCTCAGGAACGCGATGCCGCGGTGGAGGAACGCATCCTGCTGGCGCACGATTTCGGTCGCGACCTTGAGGATGGTCTGGGCCCGCTGGTCGAGGCTCTTGGTGAGCCAGTTCGCCGTCTGCAGGCAATCGACGAGGAAGCTCTTTTCCGCGGGGCTGCGCGCGCCGGCGGTGACGCTTGCATAATAGGTGCGGTTGACGAGGACGCGCGGCAGGATGTCGGTGTTGAGCTCGACGATCCAGCCGTTCGGCCCTTCGCGCACGAAGACGTCGGGCACCACCGCATCCACGGTGCCGTATTCGAAGGCGCGGCCCGGCTTGGGGTCGAGCGCACGGAGCTCGGCCAGCATGTCGAGGAGGTCGTCGCGGTCGGCGCCGACGGCCCGGCCGAGGCCGACGAGGTCGTGGCTCGCGATCATCTCGAGATGGTCTAGCAGCGCCGCCATCATCGGATCGAGCCGGTCGCGCTCCCTGAGCTGGATGCCGAGGCACTCCTTGACCGAGCGGGCGAAGAGGCCCGGCGGATCGAGCGTCTGGAGTTTGTGGAGCACCGTTTCAATCGCAGCCGGGTCGGCGCCGAGCTGGGCCGCGACGGCATCGAGATCGAGCGCGAGATAGCCCGCCTCGTTCAGCCCGTCGGCAAGGAACCGCGCGATGAGCCGCTCGGCGGGATCCTCGATCAGGAGGCCGATCTGGGTCTCGAGATGTTCGGCGAGCGTCGGCCGCGCGGCGACGAACTGGTCGATGTCGGGCGCTTCGCCATCGGCGCCGGCAAGACCGCGGCCGCTGCCCAGCTGGTCCTCGCCGCGCTGCTCGGGAAAGACGTTCTCGACTTCGGTGTCATACGATCCCGCGATCGCGTCGGCGTCCTGGATGCGATCACCATGATCGACGGTATCTTCGAGCCCCGCGGCCTCGGCGGGCAGCTCGGCGGTCTCGACCGGCTCGGTGCCGTCCTCGCGCTCGAGCAGCGGATTGCGCAGCAGCTCGGCATCGACGAAGGCATTGAGCTCGAGATGGCTCAGCTGCAGCAGCCGGATGGACTGCATCAGCTGTGGCGTCAGCGTCAGCGATTGCGATGGCCGGACCTCGAGCCGAGGCGACAGCGCCATGAGTCTGCTCTTTGCTTCCCACCGCCGCGGGAGGCGCGGCGTTCCCGGACCATGCCGGATTCACGGCGATGGGGCAACAGCCGCGGCAAGAAGCGTGCCAAGGAGGGTTAAAGCCTTGACCGGGCGGTCAAAAGCTAGACCGAAAAGCTCTCGCCCAGATACACGCGTCGGGCTTCGGGATCGGCGGTGATGGTTTCGGGCTTGCCCTGGATCATCACGCGGCCGCCGTGGATCAGGTAGGCGCGGTCGACCAGCGACAGCGTCTCGCGCACCGAGTGGTCGGTGATGAGCACGCCGATGCCGCGCCGGGTGAGCTGGCGGACCAGCGCCTTGACCTCGGCCACGGCGATGGGATCGACGCCGGCAAAGGGCTCATCGAGCAGCATGAAGATCGGGTCGCCGGCGACGGCGCGGGCGATCTCGACCCGCCGCCGCTCGCCGCCCGACAGCGCCTGGGCGTTGACGCCGGCGAGATGGGCGATGCCGAACTCGTCGAGCAGCTGCGCCAGCCGCTCCTGCCGTTCGCGGCCGCTGCGGATGTGGGATTCGAGCACGGCGAGGATGTTGCCGGCAACGCTCAGGCCCCGGAACACGGAGGGCTCCTGCGGCAGGTAGCCGAGGCCGAGCCGGCCGCGCTGGAACAGCGGCAGGCGGGTGATCGGACGGCCGTCGAGGCGGATTTCGCCGGCGTCGGGATGGATCAGCCCCATGATGATGGTGAAGACCGTGGTCTTGCCGGCGCCGTTGGGGCCGAGGAGCCCCACCGCCTCGCCGCGCCGCACGGCGATCGAGACGTCGTGCACCACCTCGCGCCGGCCAAAACTCTTGGCGAGGCCGTGGGCGACCAGCCAGCCGGTCTGGTCGACCCTGGTGTCGGCGGCCTCGGTCATGGCGCGGTGAAGACGCCCGAGACGCGGCCGCCCTTGCCGCTCGAAAAGGTGGTGAGGCTCGACCGGAGATCGATCAAAAGGTCCGGGCTGCCGACGCTGCCCTTGCCCGTCTGCAGCATCACGTGGCCGGTGAGATGCAGAATCTGCGCCTTGGGATCGTAGACCGCCTGATCGCCGGTCGCGGTCTGGTCGCGGGTCTTGATGCGCACGCCGCCGCTGGCGGTAAAGCTCTCGATGCTGCTCGGGCCGGCGGCGCCGTAGGTCACCACCACCTTGTCGGCCCAGACGGTGAGCGTCGCGCGGGTGACGACCACCGTGCCGGTGAAGGTCGCGAGGTGCTGGGAGTCGTCGACCACGAACTGGTCGGAGGTGATCCGGATGGGGTCGGCCGGCGCCGCGGCGGCGAGCAGCAGCGCGAGCGCGGCGAGGGCGAGGATGCGGCCGCCGCGGGTCATGGCGCCGGCTCCGGCAGGGCGGGCACGACAAAGGTCGGCCGCGCAAAGGTCCAGCGGTGGAGCGTGCCCTCGTAGCGGAGGCTCGCCGCGTTCAGCGTCGCGCCGCCGGGGAAGGCGAGCGCCACCGGACCGTCGACGGTGGTGACGCCTGAATTGAGATCGGTCGAGAGGTTGGCGAGCGTGCCGGTGATGCCGTCGTCGGTGCGAAGGTCTGTGGTGCCCGGCACGGTCAGCACGTCGTCGACCGTGTCGGCACTGGCGCTCGCCGCGGTCAGGTGCACCGCCGGCGCGCCGCGCGCCGCGAAATTGAGCGTTGCGTCGCGCATGACGATGGTCTTGGGGTCGCCGATCGCGGCCCGCGCTTCGCGGGCGCTGGCGCTGTAGCGGGCGCCGTCGCTGCCGATGCCGGCATATTGCGGCGTGTCGACCACGAGCGCGCCGCGATCGATGCGGATGGCGGAGACGCCGTACTGGCGCAGCGTGTTGGCGACATAGATCTGCAGCACCAGCAGGAGGAACGCCGCGGCGCCGGCGGCCGGAACGACGATGCGGAGGACGCCGACCACGGTGTTGCGGGCGGCAAGGCTCGCAAAGATCGCGGCGCGCTCGTCGAGGGTGTCAGTGCGCGCCAGCGACATCACGAGTGCGCGAAGATGTCCTCTTCGTCCCAGCCCAGAAGGTCGAGCTCGATGCGGGCGGGGAGGAAGCGGAAGCAGGTCTCGGCGAGCTCGAGCCGCCCTTCGCGGCGCAGCATGCGGTCGAGGTGCCGCTTGATGTCATGGAGGTAGAGGACGTCGGAGGCGGCGTAATCGAGCTGCTGCTCGGTGATCTTGTCGGCGCCCCAGTCCGAGCTCTGCTGCTGCTTGTTCATGTCGACATTGAGCAGCTCGCGGGCGAGGTCCTTGAGCCCGTGGCGGTCGGTGTAGGTGCGGACGAGCTTGCTCGCGATCTTGGTGCACCAGACCGGCCCGGTGACGATGCCGAAGCGGTGTTTCAGCACCGCCATGTCGAAGCGGGCGTAGTGGAAGATTTTCGTCCGGTTGGGGTCGGAGAGGAGCGCCACGAGGTTGGGCGCCGACGTCAGGTCCTGCGGAATCTGGACCACATCGGCCGAGCCGTCGCCGGGGGAAAGCTGCACCACGCACAGGCGATCGCGCCGCGGGTCGAGGCCCATCGTTTCGGTGTCGATCGCCACTTCGCGGCCATAGCGGGAGAGATCGGGCAGATCGCCCCGGTGCAGCCGCGTCGTCATTGCGCCCTCGGGAAGGTTTCGGCTGGTGTGCCACAGCATCTTGGCATTGGAAAGGCCGCAACGCCCCGGTTTTCGGCCGCATCCCGGCCAAAATGCACCCGTCCCGGCCGGCATCGTTAGAATTGAAACCAGCGCAGTAAGGGAGTCCACGCATATGAAAGTTATATTGAGCCTGCCCCGCCCGCACGCTTTCCGGACGGGGACAGCGTCACTTCAGAGGGCATTGCCATGACTCTTGTTGCTCGGTTCGTCCGCGACGATTCCGGTGCGACCGCCATCGAGTACGGCCTCATCGCCGCGCTCATTGCGGTTGGTATCATTGCGGCGGCCACCACCCTGGGCGGCAGTCTGTCGGACCTCTTCGGTCGGATCAGTTCCAAGCTCAATAGCGCAACCTGACCAGCGGGCTGCACGACGAAAAAGGGGGCGCCCGGCGGCGCCCCCTTCCGATTCTCGCGGGTGGCCGGCTTACTCGGCCGCGACGGCGCCGGCCCGCTTGGGCAGCACCCAGTTGGGGCGCGGGAAGTGGCAGGTGTAGCCGTTCGGGTAGCGCAGCAGATAATCCTGGTGCTCGGGCTCGGCCTGCCAGAACGGGCCGGCGGGCGTGACCTCGGTCACCACCTTGCCCGGCCAGAGTTTTGAGGCATTGACGTCGGCGATGGTGTCCTCGGCGACCGCCTTCTGCTCGGGCGTGAGGTAGAAGATCGCCGAGCGATAGGACGAGCCGATGTCGTTGCCCTGGCGGTTCTTGGTCGACGGATCGTGGATCTGGAAGAAGAATTCGAGGAGCTGCCGATAGCTCATGACGTCGGGATCGAAGACGATCTCGACCGCCTCGGCATGGCTGCCGTGATTGCGGTAGGTGGCATTGGGCACATCGCCACCCGAATAGCCGGTGCGGGTCGAGATGACGCCGGGCATGCGCCGCAGCAGGTCCTGGACACCCCAGAAGCAGCCGCCTGCGAGAATGGCCCGTTCGGTTCTTGCCATGTGGTCCTCCTTTGACGCGCGATATGTAGGGTAGCAGACCCGCACATTCCATGCACGTTGCGCGCACGAGAGCGCGAGCGCGCCGCGAGGCGGTCACCGCGGCAGCCGCAGCTCGATCCAGACCGGGGCATGGTCGCTCGCCTCCGGCTGCCCCCGCACATCGCGGTCCACATCCGACGCCTTGAGCCTGCTCTTGAGCGCCGGGCTCAGCAGCAGGTGATCGAGGCGGAGCCCGGCGTTGCGCGGCCAGCGGTTCCGCATGTAGTCCCAGAAGGTGTAGAGCGCCGGATCGTCGGGGTGCTTTGTCCGCAGCGCATCAATCCATCCCTGCGCCAGCAGCGCCTGGAACTGCGCGCGCGGCCCCGGCTGCACCAGCGCGTTGTCGCGGTAGGAGGTGGTGACGTAGATGTCGCGCGGCTCGGGCACGATGTTGTAATCGCCGGCCAGCACCACCGGCAGCTTGCTCGCCAACAGCTCCGCCGCATGGGCGATGAGCCGCTCCCCCCACCTCAGCTTGTAGGCGAATTTCGGCCCCGGCTGCGGGTTGCCGTTGGGGGCATAGAGCGCGGCGACGACCACGCCATTGACCGCCGCCTCGACATAGCGCGCCTGCTCGTCCGCCGGATCGCCCGGCAGCGCCGCCTGGGTCACGATGGGATCGACCCCGCGCGCCAGGATTGCAACGCCGTTCCAGGTCGGCTGGCCGACGACCGCCGCACCGTAGCCGGCGTCGGCCAGGGCGGTCGCCGGGAACTGCCGCTCGGTGCATTTGAGCTCCTGGAGGCAGACGACATCGGGCTTCGCCGCCGCCAGCCACGCCAGCAGGTTGGGCAGGCGGCGGTTAACGTTGTTGATGTTGAAGGTGGCGATTTTCATCCGCCCGCCGCCTTCTCCCTCCCCCGCGTGCGGAGGGTAGCGAAGCTTGGCCGAAGGCCTAGCGGAGCTGGGTGGGGGGAGACGCAGTCAGCGTGGCAAGAGCCGAGAGTCCCCCCACCCCGGCTTGCTAGGCTCGCGAGGCTCGCCAAGCGCGCCGGCCCTCCCCACGCGGGGGAGGGAGAAGAGAGCTCACGGCGCAATCCGTCCGACCCACTCGCCGACCTTGTCCGCCATGCTCTTCAGATGCCCCGCCGTGGTGAAGCCCGAGATCGCCTTGCGCGGCTTCAGGTCGTGGTCGCCGTCCTCGAGCCAGAACACTTCGATCTCGTCGCTGAGCCCGTAGTCGCCGACCTCGTAGCGGGTGCCGAATTCGTCGCGCGTGCCCTGGCAGATCAGCGCCGGCGTCCTGAGGCCGATGAGGTGTGCCGTGCGCAACTGTTGCGGCCGCTCCGGCGGATGGAACGGATAGCCGAGGCAGAGGAGGCCGGCGATGCGCTTGGCGTCATGCTCGGCGTCGGCGATCATGCTGGCGACGCGCCCGCCCATCGACTTACCGCCGATGATCAGCGGCCCGCGCGTCGGGCCGAGATCGTCGATGGCGGCGACATATTCGGGCATCACCGTCTCCGCCTTGGGCGGCGGCCGGCGCTCGCCGGTGCGGCGGGCGGCCATGTAGCCGAACTCGAAGCGCGCGACGCGGAAGCCGGCCGCCGCAAGTGCCTTCGCGGCCGCGTTCATGGATGCCGAATCCATCGGCGCGCCGGCGCCGTGCGCGAGGACGATGGTGACGCGCGCATCCTCGGGGCCGTCGAACAGGAACTCAGTGGGCATCAGCCGGCGGACTTTCGGGTGTGGAGATCGACATAGGCGATGCCGCGAGCGGCGGTCTTGGCCCAGTCCGATGTGGAATCGCGTTCCAGATAGCGCGACCAGGCGGCGCGCGCCGCCTCGAGGCGGCCGGCATCGAACTCGAGCGAGGCGAGATTGTAGACAGCATCGGCATAGTCGGGATCGATGGCGACGGCGCGCTCGAGATGCGCGCGTGCGGCATCGATGCGGCCCAGGTCGCGGAGCAGGGCCGCATAGTTGAACCAGGCTTCGACGAAGCGCGGGTCGATCTTGATGGCAAGCGCGTAGGCCGCCGCGGCCTCGTCCGCCTCGCCCAGCGCGCGAAAACTGTTGCCGCGATTGTAGGCGGCGACCGAGTCGGTCGGGTCGAGCGACAGGCAGCGGCCATAGAGCACCGTTGCCTCGGCATGGAGTTTTGCCATCTCCGCGGCTTCGGCCAAAAGGAAATATTCCTCGGTATCATCGTCCGCCGCGGCCAGCGGCAAGAGGCGCTGGCCGTCGAGCTCGCTCCGCTCGGTCCCCTCGCCCGCGGTGATCCGGGCGGTCCCTTCGGGCCGCAGCGACAGGCGGGTGAGCGAGGCCACGGGGCCGGCCTGGTGCACCGCGCGCACCACGGCGCCCCAGCTCGCGCCGCCGGCGATGAGGCCGGCATATTTGCGCGCGAGGATCAGGTCGCGGAACGAGAAGGGCTCGGCGTCGCGCTCGAACGCGTCGAACAGCGCCAGCCGGTCGAAGTCGGCCTCGCGCAGCCGCGACTGGTCGATCATCGCGCGGCGGCTCAGGTCGGCGGGTTCGGGCGTTTCGAGCAGGTGCAGCCAGCGGAGGAACCCGTTCTCGCTCAAAAGCTTCACGTCCGCTCCGGCGAGCGCGCTCAGCTTGGCGTCGATCTCGGCATCGGTCAGCCGGTTGAGCAGCCGCCGGCCGACGACGAGGCGCGTGGTCTGCCGGGTCACGCCGCGATGGAGCCGGCCGCCGCGCGCGGCGACGGCCCTGGCGGCAAGCCGCTGCGGGAACGCTTCGAGCGCTCCCACGATGCCCAGGCTCGCCGCGCTCTGGGCCATTGGCGGCTCAGGCCTTCTTGCGGGCCGGCGACTTGGCGGACGCGGCCTTGCTGGCGGCCACGGCCTGCTTCAGCGAAGGCTTTGGAACAGCCTTCTTCTCGGCCGGCTCGGCCTTCGACTTGCTCGGCGCGGCGGGCTTGGCCTGGCCGAGGCTCGCCTTCAGCGCATCCATGAGGTTGATGACGTTGCCGCGCTCGGGCGCCGCCGCGATGATCGGCTTGTGGCCCTTGAGCTTTTCCTTGATCATCGCCATCAGCGCCGTCTCGTAGCGATCCTCGTATTTCTGCGGATCGAAATGCGTGACCTTCTGCTCGATCAGCTTTTCGGCGAGCTGCAGCATCTCGGGGTCGGCCTTGATGTCGGGGATCTCATCGAAATAGGCCGTTGTCGAGCGCACCTCGCGCGGATCGCGCAGGGTCGTCACGAACATGCCCTTCTCGCGCGCGCCGATGGTCACCACCCGCTCGCGCGAGGACATCACCAGCCGCGCGATCGCCACCTTGTTGGCGGCCGCCATGGCGTCGCGGAGCACCGCGAAGGTCTCCTCCGCCATCTTGCCGTCGGGCGCGAGGTAATAGGGCGAGTCCTGGTAGATGACGTCCACCTCGCTCGCATCGACAAAGGCCTCGATGTTGAGCGTGTGGTTGGATTCGATCCGCACGGCTTCGAGATCGGAATCGTCGATGATGATGTACTGCTTGTCCTCGTACTCGTAGCCGCGCACGAGGTCGGCCCGCTCGACCAGACCCAGCTCGGGATCGACCGGCTTCATGTTGATGCGGTTGTGGGTGTCCTTGTGGAGCTGGTTGAACGCGATGCGCTCCGACCCGCTGACCGCCGGATAGAGCCGCACCGGGCAGCTCACCAGGCTCAGTTTGATATACCCCTTCCAGCTGGCTCTGGGCGCCATCACCGTTCTCCGCGCAAAACGCAAAACTCGTTGCCGCCAGTTTACTTCAAATCCGCCGCAGGGTCGACGGAGGTTAACGCGGGGGGTTAACGGGATTGGCGCTGATGCCGACTGAAACTCCCCCACCCAGCTCCGACTGAACACCGAACCTGCCTCTCCCTCCCCCGGGTGGGGAGGGCGGCGCGCTTGGTCGAGCAAGGCGAGACCGTAGCAAGCCGGGGTGGGGGGAGCCGCGGTTCAGGCGCGCCTACCGCCCCAGCGCCTTCAGCGCCGCCGCGAGGTCCCCCGCGTCGTCGTCCATTGCCGCCCACGGATCGCCGTGGGCGGCCACGAGGGCCGGGACGGTGGAGTAGTTGAAGTCCTCGGGCGCCGCGACCGATCCCAGGTCGGACCAGTTGACCGGCGTCGACGCCGGCAGGTTCGCCCGCGCCCTGAGGCTATACGGCGCGACCGCCGTGGCGCCGCGGTAGTTGCGGTGGAAGTCGATGAAGATGCGCTTCGGCCGCTTGTCCTTGGCCATGTTGACGACGAATGTTTCGGGCGCCGCCCGGGCGATGGCCGCCGCGATGTCGCCGGTTCCGGCATGCGCCTTCTTCCAGTCCAGCTTCGGCTTCAGCGGCACCACGACATGGAGGCCCTTGCCGCCCGAGGTCTTGACGTAAGGGGTGAGCCCGAGCCCCTCGAGGAAGCTCCGCACGAACCCCGCCGCCTCGACGATCTGGCGGAATTTGATCCCCTCGCCGGGGTCGAGATCGAAGATCACGCGGTCCGGCCTTTCGAGCGCGGTCTTCCAGTGGCAGCCCCAGGCGTGGAACTCGATGACGCCGAACTGCGCGAGCGCCAGATAGCCCTTGGCGTCCTCCACCGAAATGTACTTCTTGAGCTCGCCCTCTTCGCTCGACATCGTCTCGAAGCTGCCGATGGTCGGCGGCATGCCGGTGAAGGGGTGGCGCTGGAAGAAGATGTCGTCGAGCCGGCCCGAGGGCGAGCGCACCAGCGACACCGGCCGCCCAAAAATGTGCGGCAGCATGAAATCGCCGATCGCCGCATAGTAGATCGCGACGTCGAGCTTGGTGGGGCCGGACTTGCCGAAGAGTTTTCGCGTTGGGTTGGTGACCCAGATGTTTGCGAGGTCGGCGTCCGAGATCAGGCGCTGGCGCGGCGCCGGCGCGGCCGCGGCGGTGATCTCGGGCGTGCGGAGGCTCTTGAACACGGCATGCCGCACCGCGTTGTCGGCGGTGAGATTGGCATAGTGCACGTGTGCCGTCAGCACCGGGCGGACCGGGATCACGTCCTTGGGCATGGCCGCAAGCCTCAGGGTCGGATCGGCCAGCGGTTCGAGCCGCTCGAGGATCGCGACGAGCTCGGTGCCCGAGAATCCCGTTCCACACTTGCCGCGATATTCGAGCTCGCCATCGACCCAGGCCCCGAGCGCGATGGCGCCGATACCGGCCGCCGCCGGCGAGAGCGTGTAGCCGACGATCGGGAAGTCGCCGCTGAGCCTCGCCTTGGTCTTGACCCAGCTCTTGCTGCGGCTCTGCTGATAGGTCGCGTCCGACCGCTTGCTGATGATGCCTTCGAGGCCGAGCTCCGTCGCCTGGTCGTAGAGCCCCCGCGCCTCGCCGGGAAAGCTGTCCGAGAACTGGATGGCCGAGCTCGGCGTCACCACCGGCGCCAGCAGCGCCTGCAGCAGCGCCTTGCGGTCATCGAGCCGCGCCTTGGTCAGATCGACCCCATCGAGATACATGAGGTCGAAGGCAAAGAAGGTAAGCCGCTCGCTTGCGTGGTCGCTCAGCGCCTGCTGCAGGTCGGCGAAATGGCTGATGCCGGCGCCGTCGACCACGACGATCTCGCCATCGAGGATCGCCTGCTTGACCGGCAGCGCGGCGAAGGCGTCGGCCAGCACGCCATAGCGCTCGGTCCAGTCGATGCCGGTGCGGGTCAGGAGCCGCACCGTGCCGTCCTCCAGCATGGCGATGGTGCGGTAGCCGTCGAACTTGATCTCGTGCAGCCAGCCCTCGCCCGTCACCGGCTCGTCGGTCTCGGAGGCGAGCTGCGGCTTCATGGATTTGGGCATCGGCGCCTTGACCGCGCCCTTTAGCTTTTGCGGCGCGACGGCCGCCGGCTTTGCCGCCGCCGTCTTTGGAGCGGCCTTCTTCTTCGCCTTGTCGGCCGCCAGCAGCTGCTCGATCGTCAGCCCCGACTTCACGCTCTCGGGCCGCGCGGCGAGAATGTCGGTCGCGGTATCGACGCCGGTGTCCTTTTCCTTGACGAAGAGCCAGTTGGCCTTGCTGTCGCCGGGCTTGGGCTTCATGCGCACCAGCACCCAGCCGCCCCTGAGCTTTTCCCCCCAGAGGCGGAACTTGAAATCGCCGCGCCGCAGCCCCTCCGCCGGATCGCCCATCGGCGCCCAGGTGCCTCTGTCCCAGACGATCATCGGCCCGCCGCCATACTCGCCTTCGGGGATCACGCCCTCGAAGTCGAGGTACTCGACCGGATGGTCCTCGGTCTCGGCGGCATAGCGCTTGTCGGCCGGGTTGAGCGAGGGCCCCTTGGGCACCGCCCAGCTCTTGAGCACGCCATCGAGCTCGAGCCGCAGATCGTAATGATCGGCGGTGGCGGAGTGCTTGTGGATGACAAAGCGCGCGCCGTCGGGCCCGGCCACCACGCCCGCCGGCTCCGGCGTCCGCCCGAAATCGCGCTTCTGCCGGTACGTGCTGAGGGAAGCCTTCGCCATCGGCGCAATTCTTACGAAGCCGCACGCGGCTTGGCCAGAAGGGTGGCAAAGATGCCGCTGGTGCCCCGGAGAAGACTCGAACTTCCACGACTTGCGTCACACGGACCTGAACCGTGCGCGTCTACCAATTCCGCCACCGGGGCATCCGAGGGCGCCGTTCCCTAGGGCATGGCCGGGGGGCTGTCAATTCGGCGCCTCGACAGGCCGCGGGGGTTCGCGATAGAAGCGGCGCACCCCTCTTCGAGCGCCCGGAGCCGCCCCATGGATCGCCCGCAACTGGTCACGATTTTCGGCGGCTCGGGGTTTTTGGGCACGCAGGTCGTGCAGCTGCTCGCCCGCGCCGGCTACCGCATCCGCGTCGCGGTGCGGCGGCCCGATCTGGCCGGCCACGTCAAGCCGCTCGGCAGCGTCGGCCAGGTGGTGCCCGTGCAGGCGAATCTTCGCGACCGGGATTCGGTGTTCGCGGCGGCGCGCGGCGCGGATGTGGTGATCAACCTCGCCGCCATTGCGCTCGAGCGCGGCAAGCAGCGCTTCGCCGCGATCAACACGCAGGGCGCCCGCAACGTCGCCGAGGCCGCGAAGGCCGGTGGCGCCGGCACGCTGATCCAGATGTCGATCATCGGCGCCGACGAGCGTTCGCCGAGCCGGTTCGCGAGCTCGCGCGGGCTGGCGGAAGCCGCGGTGCGCGAGGTGTTCCCCGAAGCGATCGTGTTCCGCGCCTCGCTGCTGTTCGGCACCGGCGACACCTTCTTCAATGCGCTCGGCCAGGCGGCACGCCTGTTCCC
>CAYRZM010000195.1:0-4501 GCA_964428685.1 uncultured Devosia sp.
CGCCTCGCCGCTGCACCTGCTCGACTGCGCCGTGTGGTATCCCGGCGGCATCGCCACCGCGCTGGTGCTGACCCGCGCCGACATGGCGCGCGAAAAGCACGAAGAGATCACCTACCTGAGCGGCTTCGGCCAGTGCTCGACCCATGAATGGGTGGGCGAGCGCATGGGCGGATGGGGCTATGCCCCGCTCGACGACGGCCCGAACCTCATCAACACCGGCGCCAGCGTTGCCGCCAAGCAGGCCTATGCGATGGCCGGCGTCACGGCCAAGGACATCGACATCGTCCAGACCTCGGCGCCCTTCAGCTTCGCCAACCTGATGATCCTCGAAGATTTGGGCTTCTGCGGCCGCGGCGAGGGCGGGGACTTCGTCAGCGGCGGCGGCATCGATTACGACGGCGGTTTGCCGTTCAACACCAATGGCGGCTACCTCTCCTTCGGCCAGGTGGCGCAGGGCCTCTACAACCTCACCGAAACCATCGACCAGCTCTGGGGCCGCGCCGAGGGACGGCAGGTCGATGCGCCGGAGATCGGCATGGTGCACGGCCATGGCGGCGTGCTTGCCTGCCACGCCGTGGTCATCGTCTCGCGGGAGGCGCTGCAATGAACGCGCTGCCGCCCGGCCAGATCGACTGGACCAAAGGCCTGCCGTTCATGGCCGGCCCCTACTTCGTCGGGCTTTACCAGCCCTCGCCGGAAACCGCCGGTTTCTGGGAGGGCATCGCCGCCAACGAATTGCGCCTCCGCCATTGCCGCGCCTGCGGCCACCTCTGGCATCCCAAGCGCATCGTCTGCACGCAGTGCGGCTCGACCGATCTCGACTGGCAGAGGGTCGCCGGCAGCGGCGAGGTCTACAGCTTCAGCGAAGTGCATCGCGCCCCAACCCCGGCCTTCGCGTCGTCGGTGCCCTATGCGCTCGGCCTCGTGCGGCTCGACGAGGGCGTGCACCTCTTCACGCGCTATTTTGCCGAACCCGGTGCGCTCCGCATCGGCGCCAAAGCCAGGGTCGATTTCCGGGTGCTTGAACTGGGCCAGAAGATGCCGGTCTTTACCGTAGGTGCGGCATGAGAAAGGGACCGCTTGCCGGCATCCGCGTGCTCGACGCAACCCGCGCCCTCGCCGGGCCGCTGGCGACGATGGTGCTGGGCGATCTGGGCGCCGACGTGATCAAGCTCGAGCTGCCCGGCGCCGGCGATGAAACGCGGTTCTGGGGCCCGCCCTTCGCCAAGAATGCCGGCCCGACCTTCATCGCCTACAACCGCAACAAGCGCAGCGTCGCCATCGACCTCCACACGGAGGAAGGCCGGCAGCAGTGCCTGGAGCTGGCCCGCTCCTCGGACGTCTTTGTCGAAAATTTCCGCCCCGGCACGATGGAGCGTTTTCACCTCGGCTATGCCGAGATGAAGGCCGTGCGCCCCGACATCATCTACTGCTCGATTTCCGGCTACGGCCAGACCGGCCCGATGGCCAAGCGCCCCGCGCTCGACCTGATGGTGCAGGCGGTGAGTGGCCTGATGAGCCTCACCGGCGATCCGTCCGGCCGGCCGATGAAGGCCTCGGCCCCGGTGGGCGACGTGATGGGCGGCTTCTCGGCCGTGGTCAGCATCATGGGCGCGCTGATGGAGCGCCAGCAGACTGGCGAGGGCCGCTATCTCGACATCTCGATGCTCGACGGCATCATGGCGCTGATGGGCCAGGCCGTCGCGGTGCGCGGCATGAGCGGCAAGAGTCCCGCCCGCATGGGCAACGCCCACCCGCTGATGGCGCCGTACGAGAGCTTCCGCTGCGCCGACCGCGAGATCGTCATCGCGGTGACCAACGAGAAGGCGTGGGCGCAGTTCGCCGCCATTCCCGAATTCCAGGCGATGGCGACCAACCCCGAATACGCAACCCCGCCGCTCCGCAGCCAGAACCGCCGGCAGCTTCTCGCCGAAGTCGAAAAGATCTTCCTCGAAAAGCCGGCCGCCTACTGGATGGAGATCCTCGAGCGGGTCGGCATTCCGGTCGAGCCGATCAACCGGCTCGACGAAATCCTCGATCATCCGCAGCTCGTCGAGCGCGGCAGCGTGCTCGCGGTGGAGTATCCTTCGGGCTCGGGCAATCGTATCATGACATCGGGGATGCCGTGGCGCGCCGTCGCCTCGGAGCAGCCCGTCCGCAATCCGCCCGACCTGGGCGAGCACACCGACGAGGTGCTGGCCGAGCTCAATATCGGGCCCGCCAAGCAAGAGATGGCGAAATGACGGAGAACTACACCGTCGCCGATGCCGTCGCCGAGTTCCTCGCGGCGGCGGGGGTCACCACCGTGTTCGGCGTCGGCTCGGTCCACAACCTGCCGCTGCTCGACGGCATCGGCCGCCGCAACGCCATCCGCTTCGTGCCGGCGCGCGGCGAGATGGGCGCGGCGCACATGGCCGACGCCTATGCGCGGGTGACCGACGAGCTCGGCGTCGTCATCACCAGCACCGGGCCGGGCGCCGCCAATGCGGTGGGCGGCCTGCTCGAGGCGCGGATGGCAGGCACGCCGCTGCTGCACCTCACGAGCCACACCAACAGCAAGTACGCCGACCGCCACATGGGCACGGTGCACGAGCCGCTCGACCAGCTGGGCATGCTGCAGAGCGTCTCCAAATCGGCCTATCGCGTGCGGAGCGCCGACCATGCGCTCGGCATCTTGATGCGCGCCGCGACCGAGGCGCGGACGGTGCCGACAGGGCCGGTAAGCGTCGAGATTCCGATCGACATCCAGCGCATGACCATCGCGCGGCCGGCGACGCTCGACACGCTGTCGCTGAAGCCGCCGGTGCCGGCGGGGCCGTCGGCGGCCGAGCTGGACGCACTGGTGGCGCGCGTGGGGGCCGCCAAGCGCCCGGTGATCTATCTGGGCTCGGGCGGGCGCGGCGCCGGGGCGTCGATGCTGCAGCTGCTCGACCTCGGTTTCGGCATGGTCTCGAGCTGGAAGGGCCGCGGCGTCGTGCCCGACGATCACCCGATGAACATGTCGGGCCTCCAGGGCAACGGCCTCAAGGTCGTCCAGGAGTTCTACAGGGGCGTCGACCTGATGCTGGTGGCGGGCGCCCGCACGCGCATCCACGAGCTCGGCGAGTTCGGCATGGAGCTGCCGGCCCATATCGTCCAGATCGACGCCGACCCGATGGCCAACGGCCGCACGCTCACCACCGAGCTCTTCGTCAACGCCGACGCGCCGCTGACGCTTGCGGCGCTGGTCGAGCGGCTGGGCGGCAAGACCGCGATCGACCCGAAATTCCCCGCCGAGTTCCGCGCGCTGAAAGAGACGGCGTGGAGCGAATTCCTCGGCTCGCTCGGCATCTATGGCGGCTTCATGGCGCAGCTGCGCGCGGCGCTGCCGAGGGACGCGATCCTTGCCCGCGACATCACCCAGGCGACGTCGACCTGGGCCAACCGCATCTTCACCCACTACACGCCCAACGAGAACATCTACCCCGTGAGCGCCGGCATCGGGCAGGGGCTGCCGCTTGCCATTGGGGCCGCGACCGCCGGGCGCAAGGTGGTGCTGCTCACCGGCGACGGCGGGTTCCTGCTCAATTTCGGTGAACTGTGGACCGCGATCCAGGAAAAGCTCGATCTCACCATCGTGGTGATGAACGACAACGGCTATGGCGTCATCAAGAAGCTGCAGAACACGCTCCATGGCGGACGGCGCTACTTCGCCGATCTGGTCAATCCCGATTTCGGCGAGGTGGCGCGCCTCACCGGAATGGGGTTCTGGAAGTGCAGCAGCGCCGAGAGTTTCGGCGCGACCGTCGCCGCGGCGCTCAAGCGGCCCGGTCCGAACCTGGTCGAAGTCGAGATGGCGGCGATCGGGGAGTTCGGCAACTACTTCCCGTTCAAGGCGCCGCCGAACGGCTGAGGACCCGCGCATGAAGATCGTCCGCACCACCGCAAAAGGCTACCGCCTGCCGCTCAAGGAGCGGATGGTCTCGAGCCGCGTGACGATGACGCATCGCGAGCTGGTGCTGGTCGAGATCGAAACCGATGCCGGCATCACCGGCACCGGCTGGTGCACCACCGCTGGCGTCGGCGGCATGGCGGCCAAGGCGCTGATCGACGCCTATCTGGCGCCGACCCTGACCGGCGAGGACCCGCGCAACATCGAGCGGCTGTGGCGGCGCGCGTGGATGGAATGCCACGCCGCGGGGCCCGGCGGGATCACCACGCTGGCCCTCTCGGCGCTCGACATCGCCCTCTGGGACATCAAGGCCAAGGCCCTCAACGAGCCGCTCCATCGCCTGCTCGGCGGCGCCAAGCCGAGCGTGCCGGTCTATGCGAGCGCCATCAACCTGCACCTGGGCAAGGAGCAACTGGTGGCGCAGGCCAAAAGCCAGCTCGCGCAGGGTTATACGCAGTTCAAGCTCAAGGTCGGCAAGCCCGACCTCTACGAGGACGTCGACCGCTGCAAGGCGGTGCGCGAAGTGATCGGGCCCAATTGCCTGCTGATGGTCGACGCCAACCAGAAATG
>CAYRZM010000196.1:0-10818 GCA_964428685.1 uncultured Devosia sp.
GCCGACCTCATCGGGCTCGGCTACCAGTGGCGCGAACTTTGGCCGGACATGGCGTTCATCGCGCCGAACGCGCCCGACCCCTGCGCGCAGAACCCCTCCGGCTACCAGTGGTTTCCGCTGAGCGGCGCTCCCATCGCCGGCCGGGTCGAGGGCGCCGCGGCGGCGCGGCCGGTGCTCATCAATTTCCTCATCGACATCTGGGCGCAGACGGGGCTCAGCGCGCGCGACACGGTGCTCTGCGGCTTCAGCCAGGGCGCAATGATGGCGCTCCATATCGGCACCTCGCTCGATACGGCGCCGATCGGGCTCGTGGCCTTTTCGGGCGCGCTGATCCCGCCAGAGGGGTTCGGTGGTGCAAAGTTCGCCAGGCCGCCGGTGGCGCTGATCCACGGCGACGAGGACTGGGTCGTCGATCCCGAACTCAGCCGGCAATCGGCGCAGATTCTGGCCGATGCCGGATACGAGGTGCGGCTCCACATCTCGCCCGGAACGGGGCACGGAATCGCCCCCGACGGGCTCGATTTCGCAACGGCGTTCCTGTTGTCGCGATCGGCGCTGAAGGCCTAGAAACGCTGGCGTTTTGGCGCTTCACAGCCGCGTCACACTGCATATAGTATAGCTCCGATATGACTGCTGACGATTCCGACAGCGGGAGTGCCGTGTGACCGTCCACGTGTCACCGGAGTCGTGTCCCGCGCTGGTGCTGAACGCCGACTACAGGCCGCTCAGTTACTATCCGCTGTCGCTCTGGTCGTGGCAGGACGCCATCAAAGCCGTGTGCCTCGACCGGGTGTCGATCGTTTCGAGCTACGATCGCATCATCAAGTCGCCCAGCTTCGAGATGTTCATTCCGAGCGTGGTGTCGCTCAAGGAGTATGTGAAGCCGGCGCGGCATCCGGCGTTCACGCGCTTCAACGTGTTCCTGCGCGACAAATTCCAGTGCCAGTATTGCGGCTCGCGCGAGGACCTGACGTTCGACCACGTGGTGCCGCGGTCGAAGGGTGGACGGACCACCTGGGACAACGTCGTCGCCGCCTGCGCGCCGTGCAACCTCCGCAAGGCCAACCGGCTGCCCAAAGAAATCAAGATGTTTCCGATGCAGGCGCCGTTCCAGCCGACGGTGCATGACCTCCACAACAACGGCAGGGCGTTTCCGCCCAACCACCTGCACCAGAGCTGGCTCGACTATCTCTACTGGGACATCGAGCTCGAGCCGTAGGCGCTCGACTTCCCGGCGGGCAATAACTATTATTGGAGCCTTCGGAACAGAAGGCCCGCATGCCGATCAGCGCAGATCTGGGTGAAACGCTCGAGGCCGTGGTCAACGACCTCGTCGCCAACGGCCGCTACAACAGCAAGAGCGAAGTGCTGCGCGAAGGCGTGCGGCTGGTGCAGGAGCGCGAGGCGGCGCTCGCGAAGCTCCATGCAATTCTCGACAAGAGCATCGAGGACTCCGAGGCCGGAAGGACTGAGGCGCTAGAGGACGTCGTTGCGGAGCTCAGCGCCAAGTATCGGGCGATGGCCAAAAAAAGCGCGCGTGATGCAGGTCCGCATTACCCGGAGCGCCCGAGATGACCTCGAGGCCATCGGCGGCTTCATCGCCGAGGATAATCCCCTGCGCGCTGATAGTTTCGTAACGGAATTGCTCGAACGGTGCGGATCGCTCGCCATTCGTCCTGAACGCTATCCGGTTGCGACGCACTGGCGCGGTCGCGAACTGCGGCGCTGTCCGTTCGGGAAGTACCTTATCCTCTACTCAATCCGGGACGAGGAACTGGAGATCAATCATATCGTCCACTCCGCACGCGACTACATGCGGTTGCTGTTCCCCGAGGACTAAGCCCGCCTGCGGCGCGCCTGCACGACGATCGCGGCCGCCAGCAGCACAACGATCGCCAGCGAGATCAGCGCGTTGTACCCGGCGAGCGAAATGCCGAGGAAACGGAACTGGACTTCGTCGCAGGGAACGACGCGGCTCACCGTGCCGGCGGTCAGGTCGTTGAAGCTCAGTGCGCCGCCGGTGCCGGTGCAGGCGGTGGGGCCGGGCCAGAAGCCCCATTCGACGCCGGCGTGGTAGACGCCCATATAGGTCGACCACACGAAGATCGCGGCGCCGACGCCCACCGCGACGTACCAGACGGTGAGCGGCAGCCGGTTCCACAGGATCAGGACCAGCGCCAGCACCGGCAGGCCCCAGTAATAGGCGGTGCGTTGCGCGAGGCAGAGCTCGCAGGGAACGAGTCCGCCCCAAATCTGGCTGCCCCAGGCGCCAAGGATGGTCGCGAGCCCGAGCACGAAGGCGAGGCCGACAAGAAGCTTGTCGACGGGCAGGGGACGCGGGGGTGCGGCGGCGGTGGTGGTCATGGCGGGAGGTCCTGCACTCTTTGACGCGCGATAGAGGCTCTTCCTTGGCCGAGATCAAGTCCCTCGCCAGCCCGTGAGGTCAGCCTGCGGGCGACAGTCCGAGGCGCTCCTGAATGCCGAGGGCGTTGCGCGGCGCGTTGGGTTTGTCGGTCGAGACGAAGTAGGCGAACACGTCGCGCCCGAGCTGCGCTCCCGTCATCGGCGCGATGAACCTGCCCGCGATGGGCCGGCCCTGGCTCAGCGCGGCGAAGTCGGCGGCCCATGCATCGAGATCGGCCGGCGTGTAGCGGTCGCTTCCTGGCGCGCCCTGGAGGCGGCAATAGGTGAAGTCGGCGGTCTGGTCGCGCCACGGCCAGTCGGCGGTGTCGGCGGTCACCAATGCGACATTGTGGGCGCGCAGCAGATCGATGAACTCGACCGTCGCGAACGCGGCGTTCCGCACCTCCAACGCCTGCCGGATGCCTTTCGGCAGGAGCTTCAGGAACGCCTCGATGCGCGGCAGGTCGTATTTGAAGTTGGGCGGCAGCTGCCAGCAGACCGCGGCCAGGCGATCGCCGAGCGCATTGATGGATTTGAAGAACGCCGTGACGGTTTCGTCGACCTCCTTGAGCCGCTTGATGTGGGTCACCTTCTGGTGACCCTTGACGGTGAAGCGGAAGGCCGGCGGCGTCTCGGCGGCCCAGCCGGCGAGGCTTTCGGGCTTTTGCAGCTGATAGAAGGTCGAGTTGATCTCGATGGCGGTGACGTGCCGGCTGGCCCAGGCGAGCTCGTCCTTCTGCTTCAGGCCTTCGGGATAGAACTGCCCGCCCCGCCATTCCGGAAAGATCCAGCCGGCCATGCCGGTGCGAATGGTTCCTGCCATCGAATGCTCGCGCGTGGATGCCCGCTCCAGTCTAGCAGCACTCGACGCCGGGTTGGCAACCGGCTCGGTTGACGCGCATTCGCTTCCCGCGTAACTCCGCTCCGCCGCGGAGCCCCTGTGGTGGAACTGGTAGACGCGCCGGACTCAAAATCCGGTTCCGAAAGGAGTGTCGGTTCGATCCCGACCGGGGGCACCACCGCGGGCAGCAGAAAGGGCAGGATCGCTCCTGCCCTTTTGCGGTCGGCGTCTTGGTGCGCCGTTACTTCTTGTCGGTGACGTAGACCCAGACGTTGGAATTGGCGTCGGTCTGCACCGCGACCACGTCGCTGTCGGAGTAGCCCTTGGCGGTCAGCGCGGCCTCGATGGTCGCGTTGCCGTTGACGGCGGTGCGGATCTTGCCGAGCCGGTCGGAGCCCGAATTCTCCGCCGAGGCCACGGCGGTCGCATCGGCGCTCCCGCTGGCATTGAGGGTCGAGACCGGAACGATGGTGACGTTCGCGCCGGTGCCGACGCTGCCGATGGCGCTGACGGTCGCGGAGGCGTCGCCGCTGTTCATGTCGGAAATCAGCTGGTCGAGCGTCAGCTGGGCCGACGCCGAGGCATTCACGTTGGCATTAGCATTGGTCGAGGCCGAGGTGTCGCCGGCCGAGACGGTGGCATTGCCCGCGGCGCTGACCGCGGTGCTGGCGGCGGCGCTGACCGCGTTGTCGGCAAGGGCAACGGCGGGCGTGAGGGCGAGCGCGCTCACCAGCGCGAGGATCGAAATCTTGCTCATAATGGGTCTTCCTTCGAAGTGGGGTGGACAGTGTCCTCACAACGCCGCGATCCCTCGGGGGTTGCCCAATTTACGGGCAAAAGAGGCGGCGAAACGCGGGAACCCGATGGCGAGTCAGCCGTTACGCACGCTCGCGCGAAAAACAAGGAATGCGGGCGGGCCGCCGGTCAGGCGCGGCTGAAACGCGATTCCAGCCAGCTGACCGCAAACGGGACGATAGCGGCGGCATCGACCAGGACCGACGGCGCCCGGCCGATCGGGCCGCTATGGCCGGAGCCGGTCGCGAGGAACTCCTCGATGACCGCCGCGAAGTAGTCTTCGGGCAGCCCGTCGGGGGCGTGGCTCGTGTCGAACTCCTCGAACGGCCGCCAGACCGTCCGGCCGTCGACGAGAAGCGGCGCTTCGTAGCGCTTGATGCGATGGGGAATGCGGGCGAGATGCTCGGCATGATGGAGCACCGTCATGGTGTCGAGCGGCGCGCCCAGCATCAGCACCTTGCCCCCGGCCGCGACAAGTTTTGCCAGCGGCGAGCCGGGGCCGTAGCCATAATCGAGCGGATGACCCGTGGTGAACCAGTCGGCGCGGGCGCCGAGGGCGGCGACCGAGGCGCCTGGATTGCCGCTGCGGCAGGCGCCAGGCGTGGTGCGCAGCGCTTCGGGGAAAAAGCCGTTGTCGCGCGTGGCGCGGGAGGTAGCCGGATCGAAGGGCAGAACGTCGTTCCGGTCGGCGCCGGCATCGATCTCGTCCTGGCCCTGCCAGTCGGCATAGGCGAGGAGTGTGCCCGCTTCGCCGACGGCATCGCGGAGCGCGCCGATCAGCGCATCGGGCCCACCGAGGATCGGCCCCACCTTGCGAAGGGCGGCATGGACCATCACGGCGTCACCGGCGGCGACACCCAGCGTGCGGAGGTCGCGGGCGAGGCTCTGCCGCGTGGCGGGCGAGGTGTCCGTCAGTTGGCGGCGCCGGCGTAGCGCCGCTCGGGCCTGGGCTCGGCGGTCGCCGCGTGGACGCGGTCGTAGGTCTCGCGCGCCACGCGGACGTCGGCGCCGTGGCGGGCGGCCCAGTTCCAGAGCGTGTCGAGCGGATCGGTGAGCGTGCGGCCGAGCTCGGTGAGCTGGTACTCCACGCGCGGCGGGATTTCCGGATAGACGGTGCGGATCACGAGGCCGTCGCGCTCGAGGTTGCGCAGCGTCAGGGTCAGCATGCGCTGGCTGATGCCGCCGATCGAATGGCGCAGCTCGTTGAAGCGCATGGTCTTGCGGGTCAGGTGGCCGACCACCATCACGCTCCACTTGTCGCCGATGCGGTTGAGGATGTCCGCCATCGATCCGCACACCGCCGCCTGATCTCCGCTTTCGCGCATCGTTTCGCTCCTTGGCTTTCGGCCAATATAGGGTGGGTTACTGTCTGTGCCTAGGGCTCAAACGGGCAGCGCCTTCAAAATCCTGTCAGCGCCCTTGTCGCTCCTTGAGGGCGACACAGGCGGGCGCTAACAAGGCGTCCCGTTTGCCGAGAGTTGTGATGCAGGTCGCGCGATTCGCCCGCTTGGTTGGTTTTTGCCTCGCGCTTCTGGCCTCCCTCACCGCCCCCGCTTCCGCCATCCCGATGCTCCTGCTCGACGCAACGACGCTGCAGGTGCTTTACGCCGAGGATGCCGGCCAGCCCTGGCACCCCGCCTCAGTCACCAAGCTGATGACGGCCTATGTGACGTTTGCGGCGATCAAGGCGGGGCTGGTGACGCTCGACACGCCGGTGACCATCAGCCAACACGCCTGGAACCAGGCGCCGGCCAAGTCCGGGCTCGAAGTGGGCGAAGAGGTGAGCCTCAAGGACGCGCTCTACATCATGCTGGTCAAATCGGCGAACGACATGGCGGTAGCCATTGCCGAGACCGTCGCCGCCGACCACACGGAAAAGACGTTCGTCGGGCAGATGAACCTCATGGCGCAGCAGATGGGGCTGGGCGCGACGCACTACGACAACGCCAACGGCCTCAAGAGCCCCGGGCAGATCAGCACGGCGCGCGACCTTGCGATGATCGCGCTCTATATCCGCCGCGACTACCCCGAATATCTGCCGATCTTTTCGACGCAGTGGGTGCAGCTGGGCGCGCACAAGCTCGAAACCTCCAACGGGCTGCTCGAGCACTTTTCCGGTACCACCGGGATGAAGACCGGCTTCATCTGCCAGTCGGGGCTCAACATCGTGGCGACGGTCGAGCGCGACGGCCGCTCGCTGCTGGCGGTGGTGCTCGGCGCCTCGTCGGTGCGCGAGCGCAACGAACTCACCGCGCAGCTGATCCTGCGCGGGCTGTCGGGCGCGCTGACCCCGACCGGCCAGACGGTGGTGGACCTTGCCGACGTGTCGGCGCCGCCGACCGACATGAGTCCGCTGATCTGCGGCAAGAAGGCCAAGGCCTATATGAAGCAGCGCGAGGCCGATTTTCCGATGGGGCTGAGGGGCAAGCCGACCTATCTCGCCGACAAGATTCCGGGACCGGTCTATGTGGCGACCGAAATCAGCAAGATGGTCGACGGCGTGCCGTTGCCGCGGCCGCGGCCGGGCAGCGCGGGCGACCAGCCGGCTCCCGATGCCGGCGATGACGCCGCGCCTTCGGAAGACGCCGCGGCCGACTAGCCGGCACTGACGATCGCAAACCGCAGAACGTCGTTCTCGCTGGTCGTGTCGCAGCGAAAGCCGTGCTGCGTGCAGTAGAGCGGGATGTCGATGCGGGCGATCGGATCGGTCGCGAGGACGACGAGAGTTGCTCCCGGCGCCAGGGTCTCCAGCCGCTTTTCGAGCTTCAGCACCGGAAGCGGGCAGCGCAGGCCGCGCGCGTCGAGCACCGCATCAGCCAAGAATGATGACCCAGTAGACGCCGTAGCCCGAATTGGCGTCGTAGATCGCGGCGATGCCGGCTTTGGTCGCGGTGCCGTTGGTCAGCGCGGCGGAATCTGCGGGCGAGTTGCGCCAGCCCGAGAAGGTCTCGGCGAAATTGTAGTAGCCGGCCGAATAGCGGATTTCGACGGCGCCGGCGGGCCTGGGCGGCTGCGTGCCGGTCTTGGCGTACTGGGCGACGAGGCTGTCGGCGGTGGCATCGAGGGTCGGGTCTTCCGCCAGCGCGGCGGCGCCGTTTGAGGTCCGGTACTGGTTGACCATGCTGAGCGCCGTGGCGCGGTCGAGGGTCGCGCCCCGCGCATCCATGCGCTGGCTGAGGCCCGGGGCCAGTCCGGCGGTCGAGCAGGCGGCAAGCCCGAGGGCGAGGATGGCGGCGGACAGGACGCGGAGCGCGGTCGGCATCGGCGGACTTTCGCTAAAATGAGGGTCTAGAGATACTTGACGCCGCCGGCGGCGGTGTAGGTGCCGACGGTCTTGCCCGTCTTGGGGTCGATCAACTGCAGGGCGTCGGTGCTCGGCGCGCCGTTGTGCACGTAGGAATCGACCGTTCCCAGGAACTGGGTCTGGAGGTCGGGGCTGAGGCCGCGGAAGATGTCGGTGACACCGACGCGCGGCGGATTGGCGAGCGCCAGCACGGCGGTGAACACGCCCTGGTGGATCAGCTTGAGGACCAGCGCCTTGCGGGTGGGCTGGTCCATCGCGTTCGGATCGACAATGGCGGGCGTGGCGCCGGTCGCGCCGGGGGCGGGGGTTGCAGCGACGGCCGGCGTCGTGGCGGCAGGGGCGCTCGCCGTCGATGCTGCGGGCTGTGGAGTGGCGGTGGCGACTGCCCCCGAGGCGGTGGGCGATCCCCACTGATGCGAGACCACAAAGACGATGACGATGAGGAGGACGACCGCGGCGAGGATGCCCCAGCCCATGAGCTTGCGCCGGGGATCGCGCCGCCGCGACGGGCGATACGGAACATAGTCCTGAAACTGGTCACTCGACACGAAACGCACCCCTCATGAACACGCCGACAAACCGCAAGTCTTTGGCAAGAACATGATCGTGCCAGAGCGCTGGCGACCCCGGCGCGATTCGAACGCGCGGCCTCAGGATTAGGAATCCTGCGCTCTATCCTGCTGAGCTACGGGGTCGGCGCTGCCGACATAGCCAAAACCGGCGTTTTTCGCAAACGGGGTGGGCTAGCGCGGCGGCGGCCTGCCGTTCGCGGCGTGCCAGTCGGGGAAGGCGGTGACTGTGTGCACGCGGCGGGTGCGGGCCGACTCTTCGCCGAAGGGGGCGACGTTCCATTCCCAATGCTCGGACGGCGGCGGCATGGGGCGGCCGTGCAGCAGGTCGAAGCGCTCGATCTCGCTGCCGGCGCGGTCGAGCACCCGGTAACCGGTGTCGGTTACGAGCGTCACCGGGACCGGCAGCGCCAAGAGGCCATCGAGATGCGCATCGATCACCGCGCGCTCGCGCCCCTCGGGTGCGGCGCGGCCGATCTGGCTCACGAGGTTGACCGAGATCACCCGGCGGAGGTCCGGAACGTCGTTCAGGAATGCGAGCGGCGCGGGATCGTCCCCTGGGGCGAGGTCGCGCCAGACGCGCTCCACCTGGGGATGGGCGGCGACCTGCCGGGCGGTGGTCGAGAGGTGGGCGACATCGACCAGGAGGACGCGCGCGAAGCGGGCCGCCAGCACCTCGAGCGGCACGTCGAACAGCGGCCCGCTGCCGAGCACCGCCACGGTGCCCGGCGACGTCCATTGCGCGGCCGCCGCTTCGATGATGGCCCGGGTGCGCGCGAGATGCGGCGCCCAGGCGTCGCGCTGCCGGATGCCGCGGGCCCAGAGGCCGATGGCGTCGACAAGATAGGGGCGGAACGCAAGCGGCGTCGGCCGGTAGCTCAGGGCATAGACGAGACTCTCGCGCAGCATGGTCTATCGGTAGCCGCGGATGTTGCCGTCCGGCAACTGGCGGTCCGGTGCGCGCCCTTTGCCGGGATTTTCGCCGCAATTTGCTGCACTCTGCCCCTCGGTTCGGCTGGGGCAGGATTTGCTCGCAAGACATGCGGTTCTGGGCGCTCTGGCGGTGTCGCTGATGGCCGCGCCGGCGCTTGCCTGCGAGGGCCTGCGCGACGGCGCGCGGGGCACCGTCACGCAGGTCGTCGACGGCGACACGCTGCTGCTCGACACCGGGCGCGTCGTGCGGCTGGTGGGCATCCAGGCGCCGCATCTGGCGCTCGGCCGTGAAGGTTTCAGCGACTGGGTGAAGGGGCCCGATGCCAAAGCGGCCCTCGAGGGCATCGCGCTCCATCATCCGGTGATCCTGCGCGTCGGCGGGGAAGCAGAGGACCGCTACGGGCGTTCTCTGGCGCAGGTGTTTCTGACCGACACGGGGACGTGGGTGCAGGAGGCGATGCTCACGGCGGGGATGGCGCGGGTCTATTCGTTCCCCGACAACCGCGCCTGCGTGCCCGAGCTTTTTGCCGCAGAGGGACGGGCGCGGGCGGCAAGGGTTGGCATCTGGGCCGATCCCGACTACAGGGTGCGGCGCGCCGACCGGCCGGCGGAGCTTGCGGCGCGGCCGGGCCGTTACGAACTTGTCGAAGGCCGCGTGCTCCGCGCCGAAAAGGCCGGCGGCCGCGTCTATCTCAACTTCGGCCGCAGCTTCAAAGAGGACTTTACCGCGGTGATCGATGCCAGGGCCCTCCGCCTGTTCGCGGGTGAAACGCTCGATCCGCTGACGCTCGGCGGGGCGCTGGTGCGCGTGCGCGGCTGGATCGATGTGCGCGACGGGCCGCGGATCGACGTCACCCATCCCGAGCAGATCGAGGTGCTGGCGCGGCCATGATCGCACGCTCCGTCCGACCGCTAATCGTCCTGCTGCTGGTGGCGGTGCTTGCCGGCTGCTCGAACGTGCTCGGGCCCGGGGTCGCGGTCACCACCACGAACGGGCAGATGGCGCCGCTCGTGTCCGACACGGGCGATCCGGAAGACGACATCATGGGGGCGCGCGAGGCGCCCAAGATCATCGCCTCCTATGGCGGCATCTATTCCGACCGGCCGGCCGAGATCATGCTGGCGCAGATCGTGAGCCGGCTGCTGGCAGCGGCGAACCAGCCCAACGCCAAGTTCACGGTCACCATCCTCGACACCGCCGAGGTCAACGCTTTTGCGCTGCCGGGTGGCTATATCTTCGTGACGCGCGGCATCCTCGCGCTCGCCAACGACGAGAGCGAGCTCGCGGCGATCCTCGCCCACGAAATCTCGCACGTGATCCTCCACCACTCGCAGGCGCGCACCGAACGGGCCAAGACCACGGACCTCGTCGACAAGGTGGTGACGGGCGTCTTCGGCGGCGATCCCTCGACCGACCAGGGCGCCAACAAGGCCAAGCTCAGCTTTGCCGCGTTCAGCCAGGCGCAGGAGCTGGCGGCGGACAAGTCGGGCATCCAGATTTCGGGCCGCGCCGGGTTCGACCCCTATGCGGCGTCGCGCTTCCTCGGCGCCATGGGCCGCTTCGCCCAGTATTCGCAGGGCGACGCCGACCAGGCCGACGACTTCCTGAGCTCGCATCCCTCGACGCCCGACCGCGTGCAGAAGGCGATCGCCACCGCGCAGGCGACCTTCGGGCCGCCCGGCACCGGCGAGACCGACCGCGCCGACTACATGGCGGCGATCGACGGCGTCGTCTTCGGCGACAGCCCGACGCAGGGCGCGATCGCGGGGCAGCGGTTCATCCATCCGGGGCTCAAATTCACCTTCACGGTGCCGCCCGGCTACAAGCTGCAAATCTCGCGCGGCGCGGTGGTCGGGGTCGCGGGCGACGGCGAGGCGGTGCGCTTCGACAGCGCCGACGTGCCCGACAGCATGGCGCTCGGCGACTATCTCAAGTCGGGCTGGATCGCCGGGCTGCAGCCGCAGACGGTGAC
>CAYRZM010000197.1:0-14619 GCA_964428685.1 uncultured Devosia sp.
CGCGTCATGCCGCCCACCAGAACGACCTCGTCGATCTGCGCCCCGGTGACGCCCGCATCCTTGAGGGCCTGCCGGCACGGCTCGACCGTCTTCTGGATCAGATCGTCGACCAGCGCCTCGAACTTGGCGCGGGTGAGCTTCATGGTGAGATGCTTCGGGCCGGACGCATCCGCCGTGATGAACGGCAGGTTGATCTCGGTCTGCGTCGCCGAGCTCAGCTCGATCTTGGCCTTCTCGGCCGCTTCCTTGAGCCGCTGCAGGGCGAGCTTGTCCTTGCGCAGGTCGATCCCCTGGTCCTTGCGGAACTCGTCCGCCAGGTAGTCGACCAGCCGCATGTCGAAGTCCTCGCCGCCGAGGAAGGTGTCGCCGTTGGTCGACTTCACCTCGAACACGCCGTCGCCGATCTCGAGCACGGAAATATCGAACGTGCCGCCGCCGAGGTCATAGACCGCGATGGTGCCGGTGTTCTTCTTGTCGAGGCCGTAGGCGAGCGCCGCCGCCGTCGGCTCGTTGATGATGCGCAGCACGTCGAGCCCGGCGATCTTGCCGGCGTCCTTGGTCGCCTGCCGCTGGCTGTCGTTGAAGTAGGCCGGGACGGTGATGACCGCCTGCGTGACCTTCTCGCCGAGATAGGATTGGGCGGTTTCCTTCATCTTGGTCAGGATCATCGCCGACACTTCGGACGGCGAGTATTTCTTGCTGTCGACCTCGACCCAGGCGTCGCCGTTGTCCGCCTTGATGATCTTGAAGGGGACGAGCCCCTTGTCCTTGGTCACCATCGGGTCGTCGTAGCGCCGGCCGATCAGGCGCTTGACCGCGAACAGGGTGCCTTCGGGATTGGTCACCGCCTGGCGCTTGGCCGGCTGGCCGACGAGCCGCTCGCCGTCCTTGGTGAACCCCACCATCGAGGGCGTGGTGCGCGCGCCCTCGGAATTCTCGATGACCTTGTAGGTCGACCCTTCCATCACCGCCACGCAGGAGTTGGTGGTGCCGAGGTCGATACCGATAACTTTAGCCATTGCATGCCTCTTTCCTAAGCGAACCCTCGCCGCTGAACTCCGGGTGAATTCGGCAGTTGAGCTGACCCCTCGCGGGGCGTCGGGTTCCTCGCTGAATTTGGGATTTGACCCGGTCGCCCGAGCCTTGGCGCGTATATAGGGACAGGGTTTTTTGCCCGCAAGCGCCGCCGCCCCGATTTTGGCCGGCTTTCGGCCCCCCCGGCAGCGGCCGGAAAACGCCGGCTGCGGCCCGCGGTTGGCGCGCTGATCCCGATATGCTCTAACGGGGGATGCAACAGGAACCCACGCCCATGAACAGGTTGATTTTTGCGCTGGCACTCACGCCGGTTCTGCTCGCCGGCAGCGCCAAGGCGCAGACCGTCAGCGACGACGTGACCAAGGAACTCTGGTGCGGCACCGCCTTCACCATTGCCTTCGCCCAGCTCCCCTCCGACGCGCCGTCCGAGCAGCAGGCCGAAGCCCAGCACTATATCGACGGCGGCCAGAAGCTGATCGACGCCGCCACCCAGGCCCATCTCGATGCCGGCTTCACCGAAGAGCAGGTGACCAAGATCAAGGCCGACCTCGTGGCCGAGCTCACCCCGATCGTCTCCAACGGGGGTGATCCGTCCAAGGCCAAATACTCCTTCGACGAGTGCGTCGCGCTGGTCGACGGCACGGCCCCCGGCGCCGCCCCCTCGGCGACCCCCGACGCCTCGGCGGCCTCGTCCGCGTCGCAATAGGACGACGATGCGCCCAGGCTCCGCCGACGCGCTCATCGTCGTCGACGTCCAGTACGATTTCCTCCCCGGCGGCAGCCTTGCCGTCGCCGGGGGCGACGAGATCATCGCGTCGGTCAATCGGCTGGCGCAAAAATTCGAGAACGTCGTCCAGACCCAGGACTGGCACCCCGCCGGCCACATTTCCTTTGCCAGCACCCATCCGGGCAAGAAGCCGTTCGAGGTGATCGAACTGCCCTATGGACCGCAGGTGCTCTGGCCCGACCACTGCATCATCGGCAGCCCCGGCGCTCAGTTCGACAGCCGGCTGGACCTGCCGGGCGTGCAGACCATCGTGCGCAAAGGCTACCGGCCGGCGATCGATTCCTATTCGGGGTTTCGCGACAACGACCACAAGACCACGACGGGCCTCGCCGGATACCTGCGCGAGCGCGGCATCGCGCGGCTGTTCCTCGTCGGCCTCGCCACCGATTTCTGCGTGAGCTGGACCGCCGAGGACGGGGTGGCGGCCGGCTTCGAATGCACCGTGATCGATGACGCGACGCGGGCGATCGACACCGGCGGCTCGCTGGAGGCGGCCTGGACGCGGATGAACGCGGCGGGGGTCAGGCGGATGACGGTGGCGGATTTCGGCTGAGGCTGCGCACCCTCCCCGCGATGGGGAGGGTCACACCGCGCGTGCGGCTCAGGCGCTCTTGTCGATGTGCTCCTCCGCCGGCGCACTCGCCGCGCCGCCCTTGGCGACGCCGACCATCGCCGGCCGGAGCACGCGGTCGCCGATGGCGTAGCCGGTCTGGACGACCTGTACCACCGTGCCTTCGGGCCGGCTCGGATCGGGCACCTCGAACATCGCCTGGTGCTTGTGCGGGTCGAACTTCTGGCCTTCGGCCTCGATCGGCTTGACCCCGTGCACGGCGAGCAGCCGCTGCATCTCGCGCTCGGTCAGATCGATGCCCTCGATCAGCGACTTGAGCGGGCCTTCCGCCGTGTCGCGCGTTTCGGCCGGCAGGACCAGCAGGGCGCGGCTCAGCGAATCGGTCGCCGTCAGCATGTCGCGGGCGAACTTGGCGATGGCGTATGTGCGCGTGTCCTCGATCTCGCGGCCCATGCGCTTCCTGAGGTTCTCCATCTCGGCCGCCATGCGCAGCAGGCGATCCTTGAGGTCGGCGTTTTCCTTGGCCAGCGCCTCGGCGGGATCGGCCTCGGCCGCGGGCGTTTCGATCTCGGGCCGCGGCTCGAAGCCGTCCGCAGCCATGGTGTCGTCGGTCATCATTGCCTCGAACAATGGAAGGTGGATGCCGGGAGTTCCGGCGAAATTGCCCCGCATATCGGGCAAAGGGGGCAAAGATTCAACCTTTCTTGCGCCCCAGCACCGCGCTGATCGCCTGCGCGGTGTAGTCCACCACCGGCACGATCCGCGCATAGTTGAGCCGGGTCGGGCCGATGACGCCGAGCACGCCGATGATCTTTTCGTTGGCGTCGCGATAGGGAGACAGGATCACCGAGGAGCCCGAGAGCGAACAGAGCTTGTTTTCGGACCCGATGAAGATGCGCACCCCGTCGGCCGTCTCGGCGTCGCCCAGAAGCTCGATCAGCCCTTCCTGCCGCTCGAGCTCGTCGAAGAGGCGCCGCATCCGGCTGAGCTCGGCCGATTCCATCGCGTCGTTGAGCAGGTTGGCGCGGCCGCGCACGATCACCGTCGGCGCCTGCGTGGCGGTGCCTTCGGCGAGCGTCGCGAGCCCGGTCTCGACCAGCTGCTGGGTCAGCGCGTCGAGCTCGGCGACGCGCTGCGCCCGCTGCCGCGCCACCTCGGCCCGGGCTTCCGCGAGGGTGCGGCCCACCGCGATGTTGGCGAGATAGTTGGAGGCCTGCGCCAGCGCCGAGGCGGTGAGGCCCGGCGGCAGCGGCACGACGCGGTTTTCGACCGTCCCGTCCTGCCCGACGAGGATCGCCATGCCCTGCGTCGCATCGAGGCGCACGAATTCGATGTGGCGGAGCACCATGTCGGCCTTGGCCGCAATCACCACCCCGGCGCCGTGGCTGAGCCCGCTGAGGAGCGACGAGGCCTCGGTCAAAAGATCCTCGAGCTTGCCCGACTGGCCTTCGATCTGCCGGGCGATCTGCGTCCGCTCGTCCTCGTCGACGGCCCCCACCTCCAGCATGGCGTCGACGAAGAACCGCAGGCCCTGCTGCGTCGGCTGCCGCCCGGCGCTGGTGTGCGGCGCCGCGATCAGGCCGAGGTCCTCGAGATCGGCCATGACGTTGCGCACCGAGGCCGGTGACAGCCCGACCGCGAGCATCCGGCTCAGGTCGCGCGAGCCGACGGGCGAGCCGGTCTCGAGATAGCGCTCGACGATCTTGCGGAAGATGTCCTGGCTGCGCGCATTGAGCAGCGACAGGAAGTCTTCGGGAACCTGCGGCATCGGCTTTGGCTCAAATTTTACGCCCTAACCATCTAGGCAAAAACGCCGGTCGATGAAAGGCGGCGGCGGGTTGTGGGGTTCTGGCGGCAGGGTTAAGAGGCGGTTAACAACCGAGGAAGCCGCCGATGCGCCCGTCCGGACGCGCCCCAAACCAAATGCGCAAAGTGACCCTCGAACGCGCCGTCGCGCAAAAGGCCGAGGGCAGCTGCCTCGTGAGCTTCGGCAACACCAAGGTGCTGGTGACCGCGTCGGTCGAAACCACGCTGCCCTCCTGGCGGCGCGGCTCGGGGCTCGGCTGGGTCACCGCCGAATACGGCATGCTGCCGCGCTCGACCGGCACCCGCACCAAGCGCGAGGCGGCATCGGGCAAGCAGTCGGGCCGGACCCAGGAAATCCAACGCCTCATCGGCCGCTCGCTCCGCGCCGTGGTCGACATGCAGGCGCTCGGCGAAAACCAGATCACCCTCGATTGCGACGTGCTCGAAGCCGATGGCGGCACCCGCACGGCGTCGATCACCGGCGCCTATGTGGCGCTCCACGACGCCATCGGGTGGCTCAAGGCGCGTCAGCTGACGCGCGGCGAGCCGCTGCGCGACAGCGTCGCCGCGGTGAGCTGCGGCATCTACCGCGGCACCCCGGTGCTCGATCTCGATTATCTCGAGGACGTCGAGGCCGAGACCGACGCCAATTTCGTGATGACCGGCGCCGGCAAGTTCGTCGAAATCCAGGGCACCGCCGAGCAGACGCCATTTTCGCGCGACGAGCTCGAGGCGCTGATGCGGCTCGCCGAACAGGGGATCGGCGAATTGACCACGCTGCAGCAGGCGGCGCTGGCGGACCGGGCCGATGGGTAGCATCCCGCGATTGAAGCGCGGCGAGACGCTGCTGCTCGCGACCCACAATGCCGGCAAGCTCGCCGAATTCCGCGAGCTGTTCTCCCCGCTCGGCATCGTCCTCGTCTCGGCCGGCGAGATGGGCCTGCCCGAGCCCGACGAGACCGGAACGACATTCATCGAGAACGCGCGCATCAAGGCCCACGCCGCCGCCAGCGCCGCCAACATGGTGGCGCTCGCCGACGATTCCGGTTTGAGCGTCGACGCCATCGGCGGCCAGCCCGGCGTCTACACCGCCAACTGGGCCGAGAGCCCGAACGGCGGCCGCGACTACGCCATCGGCATGCGCCGCGTCGAGGACCAGCTGCAGGCGGTCGGCGCCACCTCGCCGGGCCTGCGCAAGGGCGCTTTCAACGCCACGCTCTGCCTTGCCCATCCCGACGGCCGCGACGACCTCTATGTCGGCCAGGTGGTGGGCACGCTGGTCTGGCCGCCGCGCGGCGACAAGGGGTTCGGCTTCGACCCGGTGTTCATGCCCGACGGCTTCGACATCACCTTCGGCGAGATGCCATCCTCGGCCAAGCACTCCTGGGCCCCCGGCCAGGTCGGCCTGTCGCACCGCGCCCGCGCCTTCGCCAAATTCGTGGAGGGCGCGATTGAGCTCTCATGAGGCGCCCGCCGGCGCCCGCTCCAACGGCCTCTTCGGCGTCTACGTCCACTGGCCCTTCTGCATGGCCAAGTGCCCCTATTGCGACTTCAACTCGCACGTCCATCGCGGGGCGTTCGACGAGGCCGCCTATGTCGAAACGTACAAAGAGGAGATCGGCTATTTCGCGCGGCTGACGCGAAGCCGTACCGTGCAGTCGATCTTTTTCGGCGGCGGCACGCCCTCGCTGATGGACCCGCGCTCGGTGGCGCAGATCCTCGAAACCATCGGCTCCTACTGGAACATCGCTCCAAAAGCCGAGATCACGCTCGAGGCCAATCCCACTTCGGTCGAAGCCGACCGCTTCCGCGGCTACCGCGCCGCCGGCGTCAACCGGGTCTCGCTCGGCGTGCAATCCCTGCGTGAAGGCCCGCTCGCCGAGCTCGGCCGCAGGCACACCGTCGACGAAGCCGTGCGCGCGGTGCGCCTCGCGCAATCGATCTTTCCGCGCTCGAGCTTCGACCTCATCTACGCCCGGCCCAGACAGACGCTCAGCGACTGGGAGGACGAGCTCAAGGAAGCCCTCTGGCTGGCCCAGGGCCACATCAGCCTCTACCAGCTCACCATCGAGATGGGCACGCGCTACTTCGACCTCTGGAACGCCGGCAAGCTCAAGATGCCGGGCGAGGAGCTGAGCGCCGATTTATACGAGCTGACGCAGGAGCTGACCCGCGAAGCGGGCCTGCCCGCCTACGAGATTTCCAACCACGCCCGCCCCGGCCAGGAGAGCGTCCACAACCTCATCTACTGGCGCTACGGCGAATATGCCGGCATCGGCCCGGGCGCGCATGGACGGCTGCTGCTCGACGGCCAGCGCCACGCCACCGCGATGGAAAAGCTCCCCTTCGAGTGGCAGAAGCGCGTCGCCGCGCGCGGCCACGGCATGACCACCGACGACATCCTCACCTGGGAAGAGGAAGGCGACGAGCTACTGGTGATGGGCCTCCGCCTCCGCGAAGGCATCGACCCCCACCGCTTCGCCACCCTGAGCGGCCGCCGCATCGACCCCCAGCAGATCGCCGAGCTGAGCCGCATCGGCTTCGTCGAAACCCTCCCCAACGGCTTCATCCGCGTGACGGACAAGGGCTGGCCGGTGCTCGACGCCGTGGTGGCCGATCTGGCAGCATAGGCCGCCCGGCGAGTCAGCGCCGGCACGGGAGTGTGCGCATGGCCGAGATCGATAGCCGCAATGCCGATCAGGTTGCGACCTGGGGCGGTGCCAGCGGGCGCACCTGGACCGCGCGGCAAGAGCATATGGATGCCCAGCTCGCGCCGGTGTCGGATGCGCTTTTTGCCGCCTCCGAGATCGCGCCCGGCGCCCGGGTGATCGACATCGGCTGCGGCTGCGGCGACACCTCGCTCGCGCTGGTTCGCCGCGTCGGCCCGGCGGGACATGTGCTGGGACTCGACATCTCCGCCCCCATGCTGGCGCGAGCTCGCGAGCGGGCGCCGGCCGGTGCGCCGGTCGAGTTCATCGAGGGCGATGCGACCATCTATCCCTTCGCGCCGGCCTCGGCCGATCTGCTCTTTTCGCGCTTCGGGGTGATGTTCTTTGCCGATCCGGTCGCGTCGTTTGCCAACATGCGCAAGGCGCTGCGGCCCGGCGGCCGCGTGCTCTTTGCCTGCTGGCGCGCCGCCAGCATCAATCCTTCGCTGTCGATCGCCGCCACCGAAGCCGCAAGGGTCGTGCCGCCGTCGCCCGTTCCGGTGCCCCCACCGCCGGCCGATGCGCCCGGCCCCTTCGCCTTCGCCGATGCGGGGCGCGTGCGGACCATTCTTTCGGACTCGGGCTTTGCCGACATCGCGATGACGGCGGTCGATGTCGATCTCGACGTTGCCGCCGGCAAGGGGCTCGACGCCGCGGTCGAAGGCGCGCTCGAAATCGGCCCGGCGAGCCGCCTGCTCCGCGACCAGCCCGAAAACGTCCGGTCCGCCGCCGCGGCGGCCATCCGCACCGCCTATGCGACCCGCCAGCGCGGCCAGACCGTGCCGCTGCCGGCCGCGATCTGGATCGTCACCGCGCGCAGTCCCTAGCCCGAAGGCTCAGACGATCTTCGCCCCGTCGACGATGCTGGCGCTGCCGCTGGCGATCTTCTTGATCACCAGCGCATAGTCGCACCGCCCGTCGGCGAGGAAGCGGAACACGCCGTCGCGGCCGTTGAAGCCGGCGGGGGCGGTCAATAGCGAGCGGTCGTAGCGGGGCGTGCCCATCGACAGCGACGAGACGTTGGCGAGGATCACCGCGGTGTAGGCGATGGTCACGAACGGATGCGGCGTGCCGCCGAAGCGCTGCTGGTAGAGCGGCAGCAGCGCCTGGTAGCCGGCATCGTCGATGGTGGGATAAACCGCGCCCACGAAATAGGGCGTGTTGAGGATCTGCGAATCGGCGTTCCAGTCGGCCGAGCCCACGATCATCACCCCGCCGGCCGGCACGTTGGCCTGCTCGAGCAGCACGCCAAAACTCGGCGCCGTGGCGTGGTCGGGCAGGTACAGCGTGTCGATCTGCCCCGCGAGCAGCGTCGGGGCGATCTGCTGCACCACCGTGCGCGCCTCGTCCTCCGAGCCGAAGGTGTAGACGCCCACGAGGTTGACCCCGAGGTCGGACGCCGCCTGCTGGAACGCGCTCTGCTGGATCTGGCCATAGCCGTTGGTGGGGAAGATGCCGGCAAAGGCCCGCCGGCCCTGCGCCTTGGCATAGGCCATCGTGCGCCGCACCTCGGTCTCGGGCAGCACGTTGAGCAGGAACACGCCCGGCTGCGCCGCGCCCGAATTGTTGGAAAAGCCGATGAGCGGAATGCCCGCGGTGCGCGCGATGCCGCCGGCCGAGGTCACCTGGTCGGACTTGAGCGGCCCGAGGATCAGGCTCGAGCCTTCCTGCACCGCGGTGTTGGCGGCCTGCGCCGCGCCCTGCGCGGTCGTGCCCGTGTCCTTGAGGACGAGCGTGATGTTGTCGTGCATCGCCGCGTTGCCGGCGATGTATTCCATCGCGAGCTGGGCGCCGTTGGCCATCGACTGCCCGACATTGGTGAGCGTGGCGTCCCCGCTCAGCGGCAGCAGCAGCGCCACGCGCACCGGCCCGTTGCCAAAACTCTGGCCCTGCGCTGTCGGCAGCGCCGAGCCGTCGTCCGCCGGCGCCGCGCCGCCCCCTCCACCACTGCCGAGGCCGGGAAAGCCGAAGCCGCCGCTGCACGCGCTCAGCGTCAGCAGCGACAGTCCGCCCAGCAGCGCCCGCCGCGTTACCTTGATGCTCTGGTCCGAAGAAATGATCTGCCGCTCCAACCCGCCCCAAATCCTATACAAAACAGGATCGGCTCCTTAAAGACGGAGCTTTCCGGCTTATTCAGGACTTTCCGCGTGTCCCCCCGCCGATATTTCATCGCCGGGTCGCCCTTCGAAGCGCCCGAGCTGGCGCCGGGCCTCCACGTCGTCGCGACGCCGATCGGCAACCTCCGCGACATCACCCTGCGCGCCCTCGAAACGCTCGCGGCCGCCGATGTGATCTACTGCGAGGACACCCGCACCTCGGCGACGCTCCTCCAGCATTTCGGCATTGCGACGCCCCGCAAGGCGCTGCACGAGCACAACGAGCGGGCGCTGGTCGAGACCATCCTCGACGATCTGCGCCGTGGCGGCCGGGTGGCGCTCATCTCCGACGCCGGCACGCCGCTCCTCTCCGATCCCGGCTTTCCGCTGGTGCGCGCGGCGCGCGAGGCGGGGCTGCCGGTGTTTGCCGCCCCCGGCGCCTCGGCGCTGCTGGCGGCCCTCGCCGTGGCGGGGCTGCCCACCGACGCCTTCGGTTTTGCCGGCTTCCTGCCGGCCAAGGCCGAAGCCCGCGAGACGGCCCTGCGGGCCCTGCTCGCCCGCACCGAGACGCTGGTGTTCTACGAATCGCCCCGCCGCCTCGGCGAGAGCCTTGCAGCCATGGCGAAAATCTTCGGCGCCGAGCGCGTCGGCGTGGTGGCTCTGGAACTCACCAAGAAGTTCGAACGCAGTTTTCGCGCCCCGCTGGGCGATCTTGCGGCGCAGTTCGCCGATGCCGAGACCAGGGGCGAGGCGGTGATCCTCGTCGCCGGGGCGCCCGACGCCGTGGCCGATCCCGCCGAGTGGCAGGCGGCGCTGGCGGCGGCGATGGAGGCCCAGCCGCTCCGTGCGGCGGTCGACGAGATCGCCGACCGTTTCGGCCTCAAGCGTAAGGAGGTCTACGATGCCGCCCTCGCCCGCAAAGCCGGGCCATGATCAGCGCCGCTTTCACGAGCGCGCCGGCCGCCGCGGCGAGGCCTGGGCCGCGCTGTTCCTGCGCAGCCAGCTCTACCGCGTGATCGCGCGGCGCGTGAAAACCCCGGTGGGCGAGATCGACCTCATCGCCGAGCGCTTTGGTGTCACCGTGTTCGTCGAGGTCAAGGCGCGCGGCTTCTCGCACCAGGAGGACGAGGCGCTCAACGCGGTCAACCGCCGCCGCATCGTGCGCGCTGCCGAGGCGTGGCTCACCCGCCACCCGGAACGGGCCAACACCCCGCTCCGCTTCGACGTGATTTTCCTTGCGCCCTTTGCCTGGCCGCGCCACATCGTCAACGCCTTCGACACCACCGGGCTCTAGCCGCATGTCCCTCCGCGTCGCCGTCCAGATGGACCCCATCGCCTCGATAAATCCGCGCGGCGATTCGACCTTCGCCATGATGCTCGAGGCGCAGGCGCGCGGACACGCGCTCGATTACTACACCGTGGGCTCGCTCGGCCTGCGCGACAACAGGCTCAGCGCCGACGTGGCGCCGATCACCGTCGCCGACAAGGAGAAGGGCCAGCATTTCACTCTCGGCGAAAGCCGCCGCGCCGATCTCTCCGGCTACGACGTGGTCCTCATGCGCCAGGACCCGCCCTTCGACATGAACTACATCACCATCACGCACCTGCTCGAGCGCATCCATCCCAAAACCTTCGTGATGAATCCGCCCGCCGCGGTGCGCAACGCGCCCGAAAAAATCCTCGTCACCGAATTTCCCGAGCTGATGCCGCCGACGCTGGTGACGCGCGACCGCGCGCAGATCCAGGCCTTCCGTAAGGAGCACGGCAACATCATCGTCAAGCCGCTCTACGGCAATGGCGGCGCGGGCGTCTTCTTCATCGAGGAAGGCAGCCACAACCTCGTCTCGCTGCTGGAACTGTTTGAAACCGCGTTCCGCGAACCCTTCATGATCCAGCGCTACCTGCCCGAGGTGCGCCAGGGCGACAAGCGCATCATCCTCGTCGACGGGGAGCCCGTCGGCGCCGTCAACCGCGTGCCGATGGAGGGCGAGGCGCGCTCCAACATGCATGTCGGCGGCCGGCCGGAGCTCAGCGAGCTCACCCCGCGCGAGCGCGACATCTGCGCCGCCATCGGGCCAAAGCTCAAGTCGCTCGACATGATCTTCGTGGGCATCGACGTGATCGGCGGCTACCTCACCGAGATCAACGTCACCTCGCCCACCGGCATCCGCGAGATCAAGCGGCTGGGCGGTCCCGACATCGCGCCCATGATCTGGGACGCCATCGAAGAGCGCCGCCGCTAGCGCTCAGCCGCCGCCCAGCCGCGCCGTCATCTCCGCGGTGACGTCCGCGCCGATGTGGAACGAGAACGACGTTACGGAGGTCATCGCGGCATTGAGCGTGCAATCATACGCGATACGGTACCAGCTGCCGGCCGAGCGGAAGGCGCCGCCGCTCACCCCGTAGGTAGTGCCGGCGATCGTCGGCGGCGCGAAGGCGTTGGCGATGATCGCATCGGGCGTGTAGTCGCCGGCGTGGCCGATCTGCCCCACCGCCTCGATGTTGCAGGTCTGCGCCAGCCGCCGCTCGGGGCTCAGCGATTTGAGCGACTCCCCGGCCTGCGCCAGGCTGGGCGAGCGCAGCATGTCGCGGAGATAGAACTGCCTGGCCGCGCGCAGCTTGCCGCCGCCCACCGGCTTGACCGCGGGTTTTGGCGGAGTGGCAGGTTCCGGCGCTGCGGCGCTGTCGCTCGCCGTGCCGGCCGTCGCCAGCGCCGACACGCCCGCCTCGCTGGCCGCGCTCGAGGCTTCGGCGGAGGCGGAGGTGGACGTCTCGGCGGACGAAGCCCCGGAGGCATCGCTGGCGGCCGAGGACGCCGGGGTCGATGCCGGCTCCGAGGCCGCGGTGGACGCCTCTGCCGATGAGGCCGCGTCCGAAGCCGCTTCCGACGCTGCCGAGGCCGACGACGCGCTCGCATCCGCCGGTCCGACCGGGATCACCAGCCGCTGCGGCTTTTCCATCGGTACCGGCGGTGCCTCGGACGATGCGGCCTTGGCGGGTTCGGGCGGTGGCGGCTTTTCGGCCGCCGGCTCCGGCAGCGGCGCGCTCGACGGGGTCGGGGCGATCGAGGGTAGCTCGAATGAGGGCCGCACCACCTCGACATTGATCGGGTCGTCCGGCGGCGGCAGCGCGGCGATCCGCGGGATCAGCAGCCAGGCCAACACCAGCCCGTGAAGCGCCAGCGACACCGCGAGCGTGACCACGATCCGCCGGTCCGGCCTTCGCGGTCCGCCCTCGATCGGACCGAGCGGCGCGAACTCGGTCACGGCCCGCCTCGCATCCGCTGCGGCTCACTCATCCTCGTCCTCGGCATTGAGGTTGTGGTCTTCCCATTCGTCTTCGGGAATCGCCGCCCCGAGCTTGAACGAGAACGCCGTGACCGCCGAATAGTCCGCCGCGATGCTACACTGGAACGACACTCCATACCACTTGCGCCGCGAGCGGAAGGCGCCGCCCGTGGCGCTGAGGGTGAGGCCGGTCGCGGTCGTGTCGGCCATCGCATAGGAGACGAGCGTGTCGGGATCGTAGCTTGGGGCCGCGCGCCGGATCTGCTCGAGCCCCTCGATATTGCAGAGCTGCACCATCCGCTCGCCCGGGTCGAGCGTGCCCATGACGCGCCGGATGCGCTCCATCCCCGGCTCCTTGAGGATGCCGCCGGCATAGAACTCTGTCGCCGTCACCACGCCGCGATCGGTCTGCGGGACGGTCGGCGTGCCGGGCGCCGCTGGTGTCGCCGGATTGGCGGGCACGGGCGCCACCGTCTCGGCCGGCGGCAGCGTGCTCTCGGGCAGTTGCGGCGTCGCCAGCACCGGCGGCGCCGGCCGCGTCAGCGCCGCATACTGCGCGGCGCTCACGATCTCGACCGCCACCGGCGGCGGCGGCGGCACGACGATCGTGCGGAGCGGCGACACCACCAGCAGCGCCGCGGCAAAGCCAAGATGGATGACCAGCGACACCGCCGTTCCCCAGCCGGGGAGCCGGCGGTCCGGCACCATCGGCAGGACATAGGCATCGCTCACGGCGCCGACCCTAGCGGTTTTTGCGGCGCATTTGCGAAGCCGGCCTCTCGCAATTGCCGGCCGGCTCGGCCATGCTCGGCCCATGCACTTCGATACGCTGCTCTTGGCGCTCTCGACCTTCTTTGCCACCCTCGGGCCGGCCGACCTCGTGCTGGTCTATGCCGCCCTCACCGAGCGCAACACCCGCGCCGAGCGGCAGCTTTTCGCCCTCCGCGGCGCGCTGATCGCCACGGGCATCCTGCTGTTCTTCGCCGTCTTCGGCCAGGCGCTGCTGGGCCTTTTCGGCATCACGCTCCCCGCGCTCCGTATCGCCGGCGGCGTGCTGTTGCTGCTGATTTCGATCGACATGGTGTTCGCCCGCCATTCGGGCGGCACCGGCACCACGCCCGAAGAGGAAAACGAGGCCCGCAACCGCCCCGACATCTCGGTTTTCCCGCTCGCGACCCCGCTGATCGCCGGCCCCGGCGCCATCAGCGCCACCATCCTCCTCGCGACCCCCGCCGGGCTCTTTACCCCCGGCTGGTTCGAGGTGGTGGTGGGCCTCCTCCTGATCCTCGTCCTCTGCTACCTCGCTATGCTGTCGCCATTCCGATCCAGCGGCTCCTCGGCCTCACCGGCCTCGCCGTGGTGAGCCGCGTCGTCGGCGTGCTGCTGGCCGCGCTCGCCATGCAGTTCCTGATCGACGGGCTCCGCACCTCTGGCCTCTTCGGCGGCGGCTGAAAAGCAAAAGGGCCGCGCATGGCGGCCCTTCGTGAAGGCACGGAGCCGAGCCCCCTACTTCTTCTTGCCCGCCATCGGCGCCGTATTGTTCATGCCCGCGGTCGCCAGCACCTTGGGCTTTTCCTTCTTGGGTTTCTTGGCTTCCTTGTTGGAGCGCAGCTGACCTTTCGCCATGTGTCTTCTCCCGCCTTGAGTCCCGGGCGCGATGCCCGGCTGATGACCGCCGGACGCTAGGCCCGTCCCCGCACCCTGACAAGCCGCAGTGGCCTCATTTCACCAGCTGGCAGCGACCCTTGGGGCCGAGCGCGTCGACCAGCCGCGGATCGCAGCCGGTGATGAGGAACACGGTCCAGTCGTCTTCGTCGCCGTAGAACACGTTGCGGTCGACCTCGCCCACCACGCCGTTGAGCACACCCGTCTGCGTCCACTGCCAGAACATCCAGTGCCGGTTGCCGTAGCGCTCGGGCGGCTCGGCGGCGGTCGAGCGCACCCAGAACGGATTGTCGAAATGCTCGCCCTCGAGCACGTCGCGGTTGAAACTCACATCGGTGTAGATCACCGGCACCTTGCCGGTGTGCTTTTCCATCGCGTCGAGCATCACGTGGATCTTCTCGAGCATGTCGGCGCGCGAGAATTTCGTCCGGCAGCTCGAATCGTGGTTCCACTCGAGATCGAGCACCGGCGGCAGCGCGTCGTCGTCGGCCGGCACGTTCTTGTCGAACCACTTGGCCTGCGCCGAGGCCAGCGAACACCACGTCATGAAGTGATAAGCGCCGTGCGCCATGCCGGTGGCCCGCGCCTGCGCCCAGTTGGCCTTGAAGGCGGGGTCGACATAGTCGTTGCCTTCGGTCGCCTTCATGTAGACGAAGCGGATGCC
>CAYRZM010000198.1:0-10793 GCA_964428685.1 uncultured Devosia sp.
GCTCGAAACCAGCTTCGGCAATGCCGGCGAGTTGAGCTACGGCTACGCCTCGCCGTGGGCCGGCCCCGGCATTCCAGTCAAGGCCATCAAGTGGCTGCTGATGGTCGACGGGCCGCTGGTCATCCGCCCCATGCTCGATCCGCGCATGTGGATCTGGGGCCTGCGCCTCCTTGGCAACTGCACCGAGCGCGCCTATGCCCGCAACAAATCGCGCATGGTCCGCCTCGCCGAATACAGCCGCGACCAGATGATCGCGCTCCGCGCCGCCACGGGCATATCCTACGAAGGGCGCGAGCAGGGGACGCTGCAGCTCTTCCGCACGCAGAAACAGCTCGATCACATCCACGGCGACGTCGAGGTGCTCAAGCAGTATAACGTGCCGTTCGAGGTGCTCGACCCCAAGGGCTGCGTCGCGGCCGAACCGGGACTGGCAACCGCCGCGGTGCCTTTCGTCGGCGCCCTGCGGCTCCCCAACGACGACACCGGCGATTGCCGGCTCTTCACCGAAGCGCTGTCGAGGCTCGCCATCGCCGCCGGAGTGACGTTCCAGTTCGGCACGAGGATCGACGGCATCGAGACGCTGGGCGGCAAGGTGATCGGTGTCGCCACCGACCGCGGCACGCTCACCGCCGACGTCTATGTCGGGGCGCTCGGCAGTTACATGCCGTTGATGCTGGCGCCGCTCGGCGTGCGCCTGCCGGTCTACCCGATCAAGGGCTACTCGCTCACGGTGCCGATCGTCGACGACTCGGTGGCGCCCGTCTCGACCGTGATGGACGAAACCTACAAGGTCGCCACCACCCGCTTTGCCGACCGCATCCGCGTCGGCGGCACCGCCGAAATCGCGGGCTGGGACACGGCGTTGCGGCCGCATCGTCGCGGGCCGCTCGAGCGCTCGCTGCGCGATCTCTTCCCGCGCGCCGGCGACCTGCGCAGCGCCACCTTCTGGTGCGGGCTCAGACCCATGACGCCCGACGGCACGCCGGTGCTGGGCAAGACGAAGTTCGACAACCTCTATCTCAACACCGGTCATGGCACCCTGGGCTGGACCATGGCGGCGGGCTCGGGGCAGGTGCTTGCCGATCTCGTCTCCGGCAAGACGCCCGACATCGACACGTCCGACCTGGGCCTCAGCCGGTACGCGGCCTGAGCTGCGCCGCCCCCGCCGGCGCCGCCGCGCCGCGCGTCAGCCGCGTCACGCCGTGCGTGGTCTTGGCCCAGTAGACGGGCTTCACGATCAGCTCATACGCTGCCCGCACCGACGCGATCGAGTGGAGGATCCAGTAGGCCGGGAGCAGCAACTGCAGCGGCAGCAGCGCAAAGGCGCGCTGCTGGATGAGCCCGCTCACCTGCACGGCGAAAGCGCCGGCATAGCCCGAGACCAGGATCGTCAGGCTCAGCCAGTCCCACACGTCCTTGGGCACCAGCCCCACCCAGCCCTCGAGCCCGAGCCGGATCAGCAGCGATGCGATCAGCGCCGTGTGCAGCAGCGACGTCACGATCATCCCGCCCACCAGCACCTGAAAGCCGAGGAACCCGCGCCAGCCGATGTCCTTGAGGAACAGCCCCGGCGCGCGGTTGTGGACGATGAAGGTCTGCATCCAGCCCTTCATCCAGCGCGTGCGCTGCGCCATCCACGCGCGCAGCGTCAGCGGCGCCTCCTCGAGCGTGCGGCTCGCGAATGTCTCCGCGCGCAGTCCGCGCCGCGCGAGGCGCACGCCGAGGTCGGCGTCTTCGGTGACGTTGAACGCATCCCAGCCGCCGAGCGAGCGCAGGAACTCGATGCGGAAATGGTTGGATGTGCCCCCGAGCGGCACCGGAAAATCCCAGCGCGCCAATGCCGGCAGCAGCCGGCCGAAGAGCCCGGCATACTCGCCGGCAAAGAGCGCCGTGAGCGCGCTCTCGCTGGCGTTCTCGGGCACCAGCTCCGCCTGCAGGCAGGCAAGCGCCGGGTCCGCGGCAAAGCGGCTGGCCGCGAGCCGCAACTGTGCCGGTTCGGGCACGTCCTCGGCATCGAACACCACGAGGTAGCGCCCGCGGGCGAGGGGCAGGGCGTAGTCGATCGCCTTGGGCTTTGTGTAGGGTCGGCAGTCGGGCACGACGACCATACGGAAGCGCGGATCGCCGAGCACCGCCTCCACCGCGCGCACCGTCTCCGCGGAGCGAGACTCGACCACGAACTTGATGTCGAGCTTCTCCGGCGGATAGTCGAGCGCCGCCATGGCGCGCGCCAGCATCGGCACCATCGCCGCCTCGTCGCGCAGCGGGATCAGCACGCTGTAGTGCGGCAGCTCTGGGTCGGTGAGCAGCCGCGGAGCCGATCGCCCCCGATGCGGCAACGCCGCCAACAGCCGCATCAGCCCCGGCGCGAGCAACAGCGTTGCCGCCAACGGCACCAGCACCGGCCGCGAGATGACGCCAGCCGCCATCACCACCGCCACAATCGCCGCCAGCAGCACGACGAACACCACGCGGGCCGCGAGCGGCAGGTCCTGCGCGGCGCTGGCGCGCGGCCAGAGCCGCGTCACCGTCTGCTGCGCGCCTTCGATGAGTTGTGCGCTGGCCGCATCGGCATTGCCGCGCTCGATCGCGTCGGGCGGCACGAACCGCACATGCGCGCGCAAGTCATCGCCCGCCGTCCGAAAGTTCAGCACCTGCTCGAAGCGCGGCGAGACAAAGATCGTGTTGGTCCCCAGCACGCTCTGGCGCAGCGTCCGCGCCTGGCCCAGATGCTCGATGCGGTCGATCTTCGGTGCTGCGATCCGCGACGGCGTCCGCTCGGCAAAGGTGAAGCCCGCCCACTGTGCCGCGCGCCGCCCCACCGTGGCATGCCCGAGACCGAACCGGTGCGCGCAGTAGTCGAGCGGGTCGACCCCGAGCCGCGCCGCCTCGCTAAGATGTTGGCGTGCCGCGGCATCCGATCCGCAATTCTCGCGGAGCAGCGCGCGCAACAGGGCAATACTGTCGATTTGCTCTGACAACGGCGCTCCCCCAAAGCGGCGTGCGGTCGAGGCAAGTCAAGACTAAGTATCGATCCCGATAGGATTAGTGCAGACACGCTCGCCTGGAAAGAGCCCGCCTGCGACCTCCGCAGCGCTCGCCAACGCCGCAATTTCCCGGCATAAGCGCGACGGTTTCCGGCGGAGCCCCGATGCGCATTGTCATCGCCCTGATGTTGCTGGTGTGCGGCGCCGGAGCGGCGGCCGCGCAGGCGCTGCCGTACCACGCCGATCCGACGGCCCGCGAGCTCGTGCCCAATCTCGCGGCGGTGCCCAACATCCGCTTCCTCACCACCGCCGATTTCCCGCCCTTCAACTATCGCGACAAGTCGGGCGAGCTCGTCGGCTTCAACATCGATCTCGCCCGCGCCATCTGCGCCGACCTCACCATCACCTGCACCGTCCAGGCCTGGCCGTGGGAGCAGGCGGGCAAGGCGCTCGAGGACGGGCAGGGCGACGCGCTCATCGCCGGCCTCGCGATGACCCCCGACAACGGCGCGGTGTTCGACTTCACCAACATTTATCTCGCGCTGCCCGGCCGCTTCGTCACCCTCAAGGACGCCGCCGCGCATTTCGATCCGCAGAGCCTCGCCGGCAAGAGGGTCGCGGTGCGCAAGGGCTCAGCCCACGACGAGTTCATCCGCCGCTACCTGCCCGCGGCGCAGCCGGTCGAATTCGACACCGAGATCGCCGCGCTCGATGCGCTCCGCAACGGTCGCGCCGACGCCTACTTTGGCGACGGCCTGCGTGCGAGCGTGTGGTTCAACACCAATCCCGATTGCTGCGCCTTCGCGGGTGAGCCGTACTTCCGCCCCGACCTCTTCGGCGACGGCTTCTCCATTGCCGTCGCTGCCGGCCACGACGAAGTGCGCCAGGCCATCGACTACAGCCTCGTGCGCCTCAAGAAGGACGGCACGCTGGATGAGCTGTATCTGCGCTGGTTCCCGGTCGGGTTTTACTGAGCCGCTCTTGACCCTCCTCGCGGGGAGGGTAGCGCAGCTAGGACCGACAGGTCCGTAGCGAAGCTGGGGAGGGGGGAGCAGTCGGCACCGAGCGTACGTCGCACCCCCTCCGAGCTGCGCTAGGTCGCTTCGCTCCCAAGCTTCGCTGGCCTCCCCCGTGAAGGGGGAGGTGAGGGCGCTCGCCTAGACCGCCCGCCGCAGCCGCGCTCGTGCCGAGGCCTCGATGGCGGCGGCGATCAGCCCGTCGAGCATCAGCTTGTCGCGCACCATTTCGAGCAGCCGCAACTCTTCCTGCTCGAGTTGCAGGTCCACTGCCGACACTTCGACCGCGAGCGCATAGGCCGTGTCGTGCAGCCGCGCCGGGATCGCGCCCAGCACCAGATCGAGCACCTTGTCGAGGTCCGATGAATCCTTGATGAGGTCGATCGCTTCGGCGGCGACCTGCCCGAGCCGGCGCGGATCGAACCCTTCGAACACCGGCGCGCGTTCGACCAGCGTGCCGATCACGCCCAGCTCGCGATCGCTGACATGGGCGTCCGACGAGGCCACGATCACCATCAGGTGGATCAGCGCATCCTGGGTCGAGAGCGGCATCGGCTTCTCCGGGCAAAAGACGGCGCATACCTAGGAAGCGCGGCTCCCTTTGTCCAGCCGCCATTGACTTGGCGCGGGCCGATGGGGCAACACGGCCCATTCGTCAGGAACCGCCGGACTTTGCCGTGACCGCCGCCCCGTTGCCGCCGCTCGACCCCGCCTTCTTCGATGCCGCCCAGACCGCCAAGGCCTGGCCGTTCGAGGAAGCGCGCAAGCTCGTCCGGCGGCTCCAGCGCACCGGCAAGAAAGAGGCGCTGTTCGAGACCGGTTACGGCCCCTCGGGACTGCCGCATATCGGCACCTTCGGCGAGGTTGCGCGCACCACCATGGTGCGCACCGCCTTCCGTCTGCTGACCCGCGACGAAATCCCGACGCGCCTTCTTGCCTTCTCCGACGACATGGACGGGATGCGCAAGATTCCGGACAACGTCCCCGATCGCGCGGCGCTCGAGCCTTATCTGCAGCGCCCGCTGACCGCCGTGCCCAATCCGTTCGGCGGCAACTATCCGAGCTTCGGCGATCACAACAACGCCATGCTCCGCCGCTTCCTCGACACCTTCGGCTTCAACTACGAGTTCGCCAGCGCCACCCAGTACTACAAGTCGAGAAAGTTCGACGCCGCTCTGATCCGCGCCGCCGAGAAGTACGACGAGATCATGGGCGTCATGCTGCCCAGCCTCGGCGCCGAGCGGCAGGCCACCTATTCTATCTTCCTGCCCATCTCGCCGCAGACTGGAAGGGTACTCTACGTTCCGATGAAGGACGTCAACGCCAAGGCGGGGACGGTTACTTTTGCCGACGAGGACGGTCGCGATGTCACGCTGCCCGTCACCGGTGGCCATGTGAAGCTGCAATGGAAGCCCGACTTCGGCATGCGCTGGTATGCGCTCGGCGTCGACTTCGAGATGTTCGGCAAGGACCACCAGACCAACGCGCCGATCTACGACCGCATCTGCGAGATCCTCGGCGGCACGGCGCCCGAGCACTATGTCTACGAGCTCTTCCTCGACGAGGTCGGCCAGAAGATTTCGAAGTCCAAAGGCAACGGCCTCACCATCGACGAGTGGCTCGCCTACGCCTCGCCCGAGAGCCTCGCGCTCTACATGTTCCAGAAGCCGCGGGTGGCCAAGCGGCTCTATTTCGACGTCATCCCGCGCGCGGTCGACGAGTACTACCAGTTCGTCGCCGCCTGGAACGGGCAGGACGCCGCGGCGGCGCTCGAGAACCCGGCCTTCCATATCCACTCGGGCAAGGTGCCGGTCATCGACATGCCGGTGAGCTTCGGCCTGCTGCTCAATCTCGCCTCGGCCGCCAACGCGCACGAGCCCGCAGTGGTGTGGAGCTATCTGAGCCGCCGCCTGCCGGGCACGACCCCGGCCACAAACCCGGAGCTCGACCGGCTCGTGGGCTACGCCGTCCGCTACTTCGAGGACGAGGTGCGGCCCAAGAAGACCTTCCGCGCCCCGACCGACAGGGAGCGCGCGGCGCTGCAGGATCTCCACGATCAGCTTGCGGGCAAGGACGCGCTCGACGCCAAGGCGCTGCAGGACATCGTCTACGCCGTCGGCAACGCCCACAAATTCGAGCCGTTGCGCGACTGGTTCGGCGCCATCTACGAAGTGCTGCTCGGTGCCGAACAGGGCCCGCGTTTCGGCTCGTTCATTGCGCTCTACGGCGTCAACGAGACGCGCCAGCTCATTGCGGATGCGCTGGCGGGGCGGCTCCTGGCGCGGCCGTAGCGTCGTGCGGCGCGGGCGGGCTCGGCCGGAACGATCGGGCGAGCCCATGATAGAGCCGCTCGCGGCAGACGACGCGCGCCACGCCTTCTGCGATGATCGCGCAGGCGAGCAGCGCGATCAGCATCGAGCGTGAGTTGGTCATCTCCATGACGATTACGGTGGAGGTGAGCGGCGCCCGCACCACGCCCACGAAATAGGCCGTCATTGCAAGGAGCGCGATCGTTCCCGGCGGCACCGTTGCGAACAGTGGTGCCAGCATCCCGCCAAGGCCCGCGCCGACCGACAGCGACGGCGCGAACACGCCGCCCGGGATGCCGCTGATCGAGGTCGCGAGCGTCGCCAGGAACTTGGCCGGGGCAAACCAGAGCGGCTGCGACGCGCCTTCGATGAGGTCCTTTGCCGGACCATAGCCGGTGCCCCAGCTGAGCCCGCCGGTCGCAACGCCGAGCACGGCCACCACCAGTCCGCATGCGCCGGCGAAGAGCACCGGGTGCTCGCGTATCGGCCCGGGCAGGCGGAAGCGTGCGTTCGACACGAACAGCACGATCCGTGAAAACACGCCACCGGCGGCGCCGCCGACGATGGCGACGATCGGCACTGCGACGAGGCCCGGCCCGAGGGCGATCGAGTCCTGCAGCGAGCCGAAATAGAGATAATCGCCGGCGATCCCCAGGCTAACCAGCCCCGAAATCACCACCGCCGCCATCACTAGCAGCGTGAGCCGCTGCTCATAGGCCGAGGCGAGCTCCTCGAGCGCAAACGTCACGCCGGCGAGCGGTGTGTTGAACGCCGCGGAGACGCCGGCGGCCCCTCCGGCAATCACCACCGCCGCGCTGAGCGGCACGCGGAACAGCCGGTGCGTTGCGGTCATCAGCGCCGCACTGATCTGCACCGTCGGGCCCTCGCGGCCGGCGGAGGCGCCCATCAGCAGCGCGCCGATGGTCAGGAGATATTTGGCGGCCGCGGTCCGGAGCGAGAGCAGCGGCGACTGTTCGGGGCGGGCGAGCGGCGCCGCGGCGATCACCTGCGGCACGCCGGAGCCGCGCGCCTCCGGCGCGAGCCTGCGCGTCAAGAAGACAAGGAGGGCAAAGCCGAGCGGCGTTGCCACCAGCATCACCCAGCTCCGTCCGGCGAGGACGGATGCAAAGACGCGCTGGGCGGCGTCGGCGAGGGTCGCAAAGCTCAGGGCCACCAGACCGATCAGCACCGCGCCGGTTACGGTCGCCGCGCGGCGTCGGAGTGTCTGGGCAAGATCGGGGGATGTGAAGGGATTGAACATGGGCGGGAACGGTTGCGCATGTCCGAATGCGCCGCCCCGGCAGCAGGGTCAACCCTGTTGAGGCCCGCGCCGGTCAGCCCCTGAGGAACGCCACCGTCCGCCGGAAGGCCGTCGTCGCCGCGCTCGCCGCATATTCCGGCCGGTCCGCCTCGGCGAACCAGTGCTTCGTGCCGGTGTAGGTGTAGACGGCGTTGGGTGGACCGGCTTCTGTCAGCGACTCGCGCAGCGCCGCCATGTCGTCGGCGCTCTCAAACGAGTCGTCGGCAGCGAGGTGCGCCATCACCGGCACATGCGGGCCGCGCAGCGGATAGGTCGCGTAATAGACCACCAGCCGCCTGAGCGGCACCGACTCGCCGAGCAGCCGCAGGAGATGGAAGCCGCCGAAGGAAAACCCCACCGCGCCCACCGGCTTTCCTTCCGCGGCCTTCGACAGCTCGGTGAGGCCGGCAGTCAGCCGCTCGGCCGCCGCTTCCCAGTAGGTTTCGATCTGCTTCTGCGCATCGTCGATGGCGGTGACGACGTGACCCTCGAACACGTCGGGCATCCCGACGACGAAGCCTTCCTTGGCGAGCGCCGCACCGTAGTCGCGGATGGTGCGGTTGAGGCCCCACCAGGGATGCGCCACCAGCACGGGTGGTCCGATCTTGGTGGGCGGGAACAGGATGTTCATCACTGGCTCGCCCAGATGATCCGCGCGATCCACTCGACGTCGGTCATGTCGATGAGCCGCGGCTTGTGCGCCGGATTGAGCGAATGGAGCTCGACCACATTGGCCGTCTGCCGCGCCAGGATTTTTGCCATCACCTCACCGTCCTTGGTCTTAACCACCACGCGGTCGCCGCGCCGCACCTGCTCGGTCGGCGACACCACGATGCGGTCGCCGTCGCGATAGAGCGGCAGCATGGAATCGCCCGTGACCTCGAGCGCATAGATGCCGGCCTCGCCGGGCGAGGGCAGGCGCACCTCGTCCCACCCTTCGCCCGAGGGAAAGCCCGCGGCATCGAAGAAGCCGCCCGCGCCCGCCTGCGCGAGCCCGAGCAGAGGGAACCGCGCCCCGCCGGGCGAGCTGCCGCCCTGGAGATAGACGCCACCGCTCGAGAGGAAGGCGTCGAAGCTTTCCCCCGTCGCCTCCAGTAGTTTGGCGATGCTCTCGGTCGACGGCCACCGCTCCCGCCCGTCCCGGCTCACCCGCTTGGAGCGGTTGAACGCCGTGGGGTCGAGCCCGGCGAGCTTGGCCAGCCCCGAGGGCGTGAACCCATGGCGGCTCGCAAGCGAGTCGATCGCATCCCAGATGGCGCTGTGCGACAGCATGGCAAACCGAAAGGAAAGTTGTCCCACGAGGGGGACATCTATCCTAGATATTTAGGGCCATCCCCCCAGCCTGTAAAGCGCCGCCGCCGCCTTGTGCGGGCCCCGGACGATCACTAATTTCCGCGCCGTCCCGGGAGTTTTCGCATGCCGGAATCCGGCCTCATCTACAAGATCGCGAGCCGCGGCCTGGTCGACGCGGCGCGCGCTTCCGGCCGCTTCACCGGCGCGCCGCTCGATGTGAAGGACGGCTACATCCACTTCTCGACCGCTTCCCAACTCGCCGAGACGCTTCGCATGCACTTCGCCGGCCAGTCCGGCCTCGTGATCCTCGCCGTCCGCAGCGCCGAACTCGGCGTCGGGCTGCGCTGGGAGCCCGCCCGCGGCGGCCAGCTGTTCCCGCATCTTTATGGCGACCTGCCGATGACCGCCGTCGTTTCCGAGGGGACGGTCGATGTCGCGGCCGACGGGAGCGTCGCGCTGCCCGCCTTCGTCACATGATCCTCTCCGGCCTGTCGCCGCTCCTCCGCCTGCCCGGGATCGCCGCGCTCACGCGGGATTCGCTCCTCCGCATGGACCCCGAGGTCGCGCATGCGACAACCATCAACGCCCTGCGGCTCGGCCTCGCGCCCGAGCAGGCCGACGCCGATCCGCCCGAGCTTCGCACCACTATTGCTGGCCTCGATCTCCGCAATCCCGTCGGCATGGCCGCCGGCTTCGACAAGAACGGCGAGGTGCCGCGCCCGCTCGCCCTCATGGGCTTCGGCATGGTCGAGGTCGGCACCGTCACGCCGCGCCCGCAATCCGGCAATGCGAGGCCGCGGCTCTTCCGCATCGCTTCCGCCGGGGGCGTCATCAACCGCATGGGCTTCAACAACGACGGCCACGACGAGGTCTTCCGCCGGCTGAGCGGCCTGCGCGTGCCCGCAGCCCTCGGCGTCAACATCGGCGCCAACAAGGACAGCGCCGATTTCGTCGCCGACTACGCTCGCGGCGTCGCCCGCTTCGCCCGCCTCGCCGACTATCTCACCATCAACATCTCCTCGCCCAACACCCCGGGCCTGCGCGACCTGCAGCAAAGCGAAGCGCTGAAGGTGCTGCTTAGCGCCGTGCTGACCGTGCGCGCCAAGTCGCCGGTGCGCGTGCCGGTGTTCTTGAAGCTCGCCCCCGATCTCGACGAGGCGGCGCTCGATGCCATCGCCGCCGTGATCGCCTCGACCGATCTCGACGGCCTCATCGTCTCCAACACCACCATCACCCGGGACGCCGTCGCCGGGCTCGAGCACTCGAACGAAAGCGGCGGCCTTTCCGGCAAGCCGCTCTTTGCGCTCGCGACCCGCCGCCTCGCGCAGATGCGCCAGCGCACCAGCCTGCCCATCATCGGCGTCGGCGGCATCCACTCGCCCGAAACGGCGCTGCAGAAATTCGAAGCCGGCGCCAACGCCATCCAGCTCTATTCGGCACTGGTCTACGGCGGGCTCGACCTGCTCGAGCGCATAAAGGCCGGCCTCGCCACCGCCGTCCGCAACGCCGGCAAGCGCAACATCGCCGAGATGGTGGGGACGAAGGCGGACGCGTGGGCCTCAGCCAAATAGCTGCGCCCGCCGCCGCTCCAGCGACCACCAGTAGAACCCGCCGCGGGCAATGAACCACAGGTGCAGCGCGAGCCACAGGCCGAGGTTGCCGAGCGGCACCTGCAGCAGCGCCGCGACGAGGAACACCGCGAGCGAGGCAACCATGCCGTTGCGCATCACCACGTTCTGCGTGAGCCCGATCAGGATGCCGTCATAGACGAAAGCCGGCATGAAGCTCAGCGCGCAAAGGGCGGCGATCCAGAGATAATCGTGCGCCGCCTTCTGCACATCGGCATTGGTGGTCATCAACCCGATCGCGGCATCGCCGAAAACGAACC
>CAYRZM010000199.1:0-8211 GCA_964428685.1 uncultured Devosia sp.
CGCGCCTCCGGCCGCCCCGCGGCTCGCCGTCGCGGCGCCGCCGGTGCCCGAGGCGCCTGCCCCGGTGGCACCGGTTGCCGCCGAGCCCGAGGAGCGGCGCAGCGGACCCGAGGATCGCCGCGGCGCCGGCGTGCAGTCGATCCGCGTCGATCTCGAAAAGGTCGACCGCGTGGTCAACATGGTGGGCGAGCTGGTGATCACGCAGTCGATGCTGACCCAGCAGATGGATGACGTGCTGCGCGCCCGCTACCAGGAGCTGGTGCGCGGGCTCGAGGTGCTGGCGCAGACGACGCGCGGGCTCCAGGACGCGGTGATGGCGATCCGCGCGCAGCCCGTCAAATCGGTGTTCAGCCGGATGCCGCGGCTGGTGCGCGAGCTGGCGCAGCGGACGGGCAAGCAGATCAAGCTCGAGACGGTCGGCGAAGGCACAGAGATCGACAAGACGGTGATCGAGCAGCTCTCCGATCCGCTCACCCACATGATCCGCAATTCCGCCGACCACGGGATCGAGACCCCCGAGCGCCGCCGCGCGCTGGGCAAGCCCGAAATCGGCACGATCCGGCTTTCGGCCGAGCAGGCGGGCGGCAACATCCTGATCGTGGTCGAGGACGACGGCGCCGGCATCAACCGCGAGCGCGTGCTCGAAGTGGCGCGGGCGCGGCTGGTCATCGGGCCGGAGCAGCAGCTCAGCGAAGAGCAGATCGACAACCTGATCTTCGCGCCCGGCTTCTCGACGGCGGTCGAAGTTTCCGACATTTCCGGCCGCGGCGTCGGCATGGACGTCGTGCTCTCTAACATCAAGAAGATCGGCGGCTCGGTGCATGTGCGCTCGCGCGCGGGGCAGGGGACGCGGATGACGCTCCGGCTGCCGCTGACGCTGGCGGTGCTCGACGTCATGCTGGTCAAGGTGTGCGGCTCGCCCTATGTGGTGCCGCTCTCTTCGATCGTTGAAACCATCCAGTGCGCGCGCGCCGATTTCGGGCGCACGCCGTCGGGCTCGCGGGTGCTGCGGGTGCGGGGCGAGTATGTGCAGGTGGTCGACCTCGCCGAGCGCTTCGAGCTGCCCGATCCGGGCGAGCTCGCCAACCGCTTCGTGGTGCTGTGCGAGGCCGAGGGCGGGGTCAAGGTGGCGCTGGTGGTCGACGACATCGTCGGCCAGCAGCAGGTGGTGATCAAGTCGCTCGAAGAGAACTTCGAGCGCATCGACGGCATTGCCGGCGGCACGATCCTGGGCGACGGCAGCGTGGCGCTGATCGTCGACGTGCAGGGACTGCGGGCGCCGGACCTGCACAGGAGCGCCGCCTAGAACGGGCGGCAGAAGGACCAAGGACATGATGGACCTCGCCTACAAGGACGACTTCGCGCCGCAGGCGGCCACGGCCAACTCGCTGCAGCTGATCGCGTTCTCGATCGGCGACCAGACCTATGGGGTCGAGATCACCACGGTGCGCGAAATCCGCGCCTGGAACGGGGCGACGCCGCTGCCCAACACGCGTGACTATGTGCGCGGGGTCATCAATCTCCGCGGCACGATCGTGCCGATCTTCGATCTGCGCGCGCGCTTCGGCGAGGGCCCGACCTCGGCGACCAAGAACCACGTGGTGGTGGTGATGTCGGTGGGCGAGAAGTGGGTGGGCGTCCTGGTCGATGCGGTGAGCGACATCCTCACCGTCAGCAAGGACGACATCCATTCGGTGCCCGAGGGCAATTCGATGGACACCGAGCTCCTCAACGGTATCGTGACGCATGAGAGCCGGATGGTCGGGCTGATCGACCTCCAGGCGGTGGTGAGCGGCGCGAAGGCCGAGGGCTGAAGCGGCCGATGGCGCGCTAGAACAGGTCCACGTCGCCGCGCGAGGGGTTGATGGCGACGCCCGAAAGCGCCGGCACGCGAAGCTCGTCGAGCTCGAGGCTGGCCCAGATCTCGTCGTAGACCGAATCCGGGGCGGTGGGTGGCAGGAGGGCGAACTGGCGCACGGCCAGCGCCATGTTCTGGCAGCGCTGCTCGATGCGGTCCTGACCCTGCAGCGCGTTGACGATCACGGCGACGGCGTCCTTGCGGCTCTGCTCGCAGCTCAGCGACCGGTCGGCGAGGATCTCGAGGGCGGCGGTGATGCCTTCGACCATCGCGGCGGTCTGGCGCGCGGTTTCATCGAGCTCACGCGCAAGCTTCTGCAACGACATGGAACGCCTTACCCCCGAACACGCTCTCCCTAGCGGGCAAGTCTGAACGCCGCCTTGCCAGCGGAAGAGTACGGGTATGGTTCCTGAAAGTGGTTAGAGTTTCACTAAGGAATGCCGCTCTATTGTGGATGATAACCTTGTCAGAGATCACAAGCACGATGACCTCCCAGGCGGCCGGCGTTCCCGCTTTCGACCGCGGCGTGCTGACGACCATCCACCAGGGCGACTGCCTGGTGGGCGCGGAGGAAGACCTCACCTTCTCGACGGTGCTGGGCTCGTGCATTTCGGCCTGCGTGCGCGACAGGGCCGAGCGGATCGGGGGGATGAACCATTTCCTCCTCGCCGAGCCCTCCGGCGCCGCGCGCGACCGCTACGGGGCGTCGGCGCGCTATGGCGCCTTCGCCATGGAGCAGCTCATCAACAAGGTGCTGACGCAGGGCAGCGGCAACAAGGCCAATCTCGAGATCAAGGTGTTCGGCGGCGGGCTGATCAATCCGGCGCTGAGCGACGTGGGGGCGCAGAACATCGAGTTCGTGCGGCAGTTCCTCGCGGACGAAGGCTACACCATCGCCGGCGAGGACGTGGGCGGCACCTTCGCGCGGCGGGTGCTGTTCAAGCCGCATTCGGGCCGGGCGTTCGTTAAGCGGCTCGACAGTGCCGCGGCCTCGAACGTCGCGCGGGAAGAACTGTCGCTGGTCGGTGGGCGCGAGCTGGCGCGGCGTCCGGCGGGCAACGACGTCGAGCTGTTCTAGCCGGGGGCCGGCGGCGCGGCGGCGGGCGGAGGTCCGAAAGCATTAGGATTCCTCACCGAAATCCTACCTTCCGGCCGTCCGATAAGCATTTGGTTAACCATTGCACTCCTAGGGTCGGCTGCACTCTTTTTCCCGCCCGGTCCGGATGCACCGCATCAGAGTTGCGCTGATCGTCGACGCCGTCTGGCTCATGGCGCTTGCCATGGCCGGGGCCGGGTTTTGGCTCCTGGGCGTGGGCTGGCCGGCGGCGGTGCTGAGCGCCCTCCTCGCCGTGGCCGGGATCATCGTCACAATCAGCCTTGCCAACGCCATCGAGCGCGCGGTGCAGCGGAAGCTCGCGGAGCTCGGGCGCACCGTGGGCGCGACGCCAGGCCGCGACGCCGAAGAGCGGATCAGCATCGAGGCGATCGTCGCCAACCTGGCAGGGCGGCTGGAGCGGGCGGGGCAGTTCAAGGCCGCATTCGCCGGGCTCAGCCGGCCGGCGCTGCTCTGCGGCACGGACGGCGAAATCCTCGGCGCGAGCCGGGGGCTCAGCGATCTCGTGCCGCATGCGGTGGAGGGGAGCAGCGCCGCGGCGGTGCTGGGCGACGGCTATGCCGCGGGCGGGCTCGCGCCGGACGAGCTGGTGGTGCTGGCGGGCGACCGCTATACGGTCGAGCAGCGGCAGGTGGGCAAGGGCCGCAGCGTCATCGAGTTCGTGCCGGCGGGCGCCTATATCGCCGACGACGATCTCGATGCGTTCGCGAGCGCGCTGGCGGGGGGACATACGGGCTTCCGCTTCGACGGACATGCGCTGGCGCGGGCGCCGGGCCTGCGGGCGCTGAGCGATGGGCTCTCGGCGCTCGACCTCGGCGTTTCGGGGCTGGCGCGGCTCGCCAATGGCGAGGGGCTCACCCCCGAAATGCGGGCGGCCAATGACGGGATCGCGCCGCAGGTGCGCGAGGTCGCCGACCTGATGGCGGCGCTCGAGGACGAACGGGACGAGCATGCGGAGGTGCGCGCCGCGCTCGAAAAGAAGATGGAGGCGGTGCTCGCGGCGATCGACAAGTACCGCGCCTCGGTGGTTGCGATGTCGGAGATGGCGGACGGGGCGCGGACCGGGTTGACGCACGCCACCGGGGCGGTCGAACGCGGCCGCGAGAAGGCGCGGCTCGCCCGCGCGCTCGGCCATGACGCGCGGACGGCGCTCGGCGAAGCGGCGGTGGCCGCGGAACGGGCGACGGCGGCCGCCGGCGGCGTCGACAGCACGACGCAGGAGATCGACAAGCTGGTGGCGGCGATCGAGGACGTGAGCTTTCGCACCAACCTCCTCGCGCTCAATGCGGCGGTGGAAGCGGCGCGCGCCGGGGAAAAGGGCGCGGGCTTTGCGGTGGTGGCCGACGAAGTGCGCCAGCTCGCGCAATCGAGCCAGAAGACGGCTCGCGACATCCGCGGGCTGGTGAGCACGAGCCGGACGCAATCGGGCACGGGGCTCAACGAGGCGCGGGGACTCAAGACGATCCTGCTCGGGCTCGATGCGCATCTGCAGTCGCTCGGGGCCGAGACCGATCTGATGGCGGGAGCGCTCGAAGAGGGGAGCGGCGCGATCGGCCGGCTGCAGGCGCAGGTGGCGACGATGGGCGAAGCGGCGCAGCGGGCGATGGCGCTGCCGGCGCGGCGGCAGCAGGGGGCAAAGCGATGATCGCGGCCGAGGCCGGCGAATTCGCGCTCACCGACGCCGACTTCGCGCGCATCCGCGCCCGCGTCCGTGCGGCGGCGGGGATCGCGCTGTCGGATGCCAAGCGGGCGCTGGTGATCGCAAGGCTGTCGCGGCTGGTGCGGGCGCTGCAGCTGAGCTCCTTCGCGGCCTATCTCGATCATCTCGAGGGCGCCGGGACGGCGGACGATGCGCAGGACTTCGTCAATGCGCTCACCACGAACCTCACGCGCTTCTGGCGGGAAGAACACCATTTCACGCATCTTTCGGCCTATGTCGGCGGGCTGATCAAGGCGCGGGCCGAGGCGCCGCTCAGGCGGTTGCGCATCTGGTCGGCCGGCTGCTCGACCGGGCAGGAGCCCTATGGCATCGCGCTCAGCCTGCTGGAGGCGTGGCCGGAGCTCAGGCGCTGGGATTTCAAGATCCTTGCGACCGACATCGATACGTCGGTGGTGGCGAAGGCCGCGACGGGGGTCTATCCGGCGGGCGAGATCGCCGAGCTTTCGGCGGAGCGGCAGCGGCTCTTCGAGCGGATGGCGGACGGACGGGTCCGGGTGCCGGCGGCGGCGGCTGGGCTGGTGTCGTTCAAGCCGCTCAACCTGATGGCGCCCTGGCCGATGAAGGGGCCGTTCGACGCGATCTTCTGCCGCAACGTCACCATCTATTTCGACAAGCCGACGCAGGGGCAGGTGTTCGGCCGGCTGAGCCAGATGCTGGCGCCGGAGGGCGTGCTCTATATCGGGCATTCGGAAAATCTCGGGGCCGGCAGCGCGGGCTTCCGGCTGGTGGGCAAGACCATCTACCAGCGGCGCGCGGACACGCCGGCGCCGTCGCAGCGCGCAAAGGATGCGGCATGAGCATCCGGGTCCTCGTCGTCGACGATTCCGCCCTGATCCGCGCGGTGCTGTCGCGCGCGCTCGGCGCCGACGGCGACATCGTTGTGGTGGGTACGGCTGCCGACGCGGCCGAAGCGCGGGCCAAGATCAAGGCGCTCAACCCGGACGTGGTGACGCTCGACATCGAGATGCCCGACATGAACGGGCTCGCGTTCCTCGACAAGCTGATGCGGCTCCATCCGATGCGGGTGGTGATGGTCTCGACGCTCACCACGCGCGGCGCGAGCGAGACGCTGCTGGCGCTCGAACTGGGGGCGGTGGATTTTGCCGCCAAGCCGACACCCGACCTGTCGGGCGGGATCGAGGCGTTCGGCGCGGATTTGCGCGACAAGGTGCGGGCGGCGGCGGTGGCGCGGGTGCGGCCGCGGGCGAGCATCGCGCCGCCGGCGGCAAAGCTGCGGAGCCTGCCGGCACCGGCGGGGGCGCTGATTGCGATCGGCGCCTCGACCGGCGGGGTCGAGGCGATCCGGCAGGTGCTGACCGAGCTGCCGCGCGACTGCCCGCCGGTGGTGATCGCCCAGCACATGCCGGCCGGGTTCACGGCGCGTTTTGCGGCGCGGCTCGACGAGCTCAGCGAGCTGCGCGTGGCGGAGGCCGAGGACGGGATGCCGCTGGCGCGCGGGCGCGCCTATGTGGCGCGCGGCGACTGGCATCTGCGGATCGTGCGGCGGGGAGGCGAGCTCGGCTGCCGGCTCGGGCGGGACGAGACGGTCTCCGGGCACCGGCCGAGCGTCGATGTGCTGTTCTCGTCGGTCGCCGACGTAGCGGGACCGCTGGCGGTCGGCATCATCCTTACCGGCATGGGACGCGACGGCGCCAGCGGGCTCAAGCGGATGCGCGACGCGGGGGCGCAGACCATCGGGCAGTCGGAAGCTTCGGCGCTGGTCTACGGCATGCCGCGGGTGGCTTTCGAGGAGGGCGCGGTGCGCGAGCAGGCGCCGCTCGAGGCCATTGCCGGGCGGCTCGCCAACGCGCTGGCCCGGCTCAAACCAGCGGCGTGAGCGAGGCTGCCGATTGAGAGAATGGTAACGGTTCTTGCCTAGTTTTCTGGGGGTGCGTGCACCCTTTTGGCGCCGCGAGGGTTGTGCCTGCAAATGCCCAAAGCGAGCGATGTCAGCGTCCTGATCGTCGACGACCAGCAGTCGATGCGGGGTATCTGCAAGTACATCCTGACGCAGCTCGGGTTCAAAGACATCATCGAGGCGAAGTCGGGCCGCGATGCGCTCGGCAAGCTCGAAAAATCCAATGTCCAGTTGATCATTTCGGACTGGAACATGGAGGATATCGACGGGCTGACACTGCTGCGGGTCATCCGCAAGCACCCCAAGACGGCGAGCATGCCCTTCATCATGGCCACCGGCCGCTCCGACAAGGAGCAGGTCAAGGAAGCGATCTCGTTCGGGGTCAACAACTACATCATCAAGCCGTTCGACGCCGGCACGATGAAAAAGCGCATCGAAGCGGTGATCGGGGCGCTGAGCTAGCGCGCCGCGCTGACACTTCCTGACAGCTCCGGCTGCGATAGGGTTTCCCGAAAGCGAGGGACCCCGATGTTCGCCGACGATTTCGACCAGCTGCTCGCACCCTATCCGCTTCGCGTGGCCAAGCTCGCGCGAAAGCTGCATGCGACGGTGATGCGGATCCGGCCGGACTATCTCGCCAGGGTCACGTTCGGCTGGCAGACGGTCAATTACAGCCTCCCCGCGCGCGGCTTCATCAATGCGCTCTACATGTCCAAGAGCGGGCGTGTGCTGCTGGTGTTCCAGGACGGGCGGCTGCTCGATAGTCCGCTCCTCGTCGACGACGGCAAGGTCAAGAAGGTGCGCTGGATCGGGTTTGCGCCGGGCGATGCGATCCCGGTTGACGAGATCGCGATCCTGATGGCGGAAGCGGCGGCGCTCAGGGGGTGAGGGCCTCGCCGCCGGGTGCGCCCGGTGGTAACGGTGGCGCCGGATTGGAGACCTTTCATGGCCCGCATCGGCCTCGTGGCGCATGACGACAAGAAGGACGAGCTCGTCGCCTGGGCGCTCAAGAACCGCGAGGTGCTGAGCCGGCACGTGCTCTGGGGCACGGGAACGACGGGCGGGCGAGTGATCGAGGGCACGGGGCTGCCGCTGACGCGGCTGCTCAGCGGGCCGCTCGGCGGGGACGCCCAGCTCGGCGCGATGATCGCCGAAGGGCGGCTCGATGCGCTGATCTTTTTCGTCGATCCGCTGACGGCGCAGCCGCACGACGTCGACATCAAGGCGCTGATCCGGCTGGCGACGCTCTACAACACGCTGTTCGCGGTCAACCACGCCTCGGCCGACGCGATGCTTGCGGCGCTGTGACGGTTTGACCGGTCGGTCAACATATGCGCAAATCGCGGCAACGGCCCACAAGAGCCGGCATGTGACGCGCGGGGGCGCAGGAGTTTGGACACCGTCATTGACGTCCAGGACGTCAGCAAGAGCTTTGGTGGCCTGACGGCCGTCCGCCACTGTTCGCTCACGGTGGCGCGCGGCTCGGTCACCGGGCTGATCGGACCCAACGGCGCCGGCAAATCGACCCTGTTCAACCTGGTGGCGGGCAACATCGTGCCCGACAGCGGGCGCATCCTGTTCGACGGGGAGGACGTGACGGGCCTCAAGCCGCACGCGCTGTTCGGGCTCGGGATGCTGCGCACGTTCCAGATCGCGCACGA
>CAYRZM010000200.1:0-5835 GCA_964428685.1 uncultured Devosia sp.
TCGGCGCTCTATGTGTCGCTCTACGACGAAGCCGACCGCGAGATGGCGCGCATCGAGCTCGACGGGCACGACGACAACATCCATCACGGCCTGATCGCGGGCATCGGCCCGGGTGCGCGCTATGGTCTGCGCGCCGATGGCCCCTACGACCCCGACCAGGGCTTCCATTTCGACCCCAACAAGCTTCTGGTCGATCCTTATGCGCGCCGGCTCGACCGCGTGTTCGTGCGCTCACCGCGCCTGCGGCTGCCGCGCTCCGATGCGGTGGACACCGCGCCGCTGGTGCCCAAGGCGGTGGTCGTCTCGCCGCAGATCAACAAGCACGCGTCGCCGCGCCGCAAGGCGCCGACGCTCATGTACGAGCTCAATGTGCGCGGCTACACGATGCGGCATCCGAGCGTCCAGGGTCCGCTGCGCGGCACCGTCGCCGGGCTCACTACGCGCCGCGTCATCGACCACCTCAAATTCCTCGGCGTCGATTGCGTCGAGCTGATGCCGATCGCCGCCTTCATCGACGACGGGCATCTGCCCGCGCTCGGCCTCACCAACGCCTGGGGCTACAACCCGGTCGCCTATTTCGCGATCGATCCGCGGCTCGCGCCACGCGGCCCGCAGGAGCTCCGCTTCCTCACCGACCTCTATCGCCGCAACGGCATCGGGGTGATCCTCGACGTCGTCTACAATCACACGGGCGAAGGCGACAATATGGGGCCCGTGCTCAGCATGAAGGGCCTCGATGCGCGCGCCTATTACCGGCACGTCGAAGTCGACGGCAAGCAGGTGCTGGTCAACGATGCCGGCACCGGCAATACGCTCCGCTGTGACCATCCGGCCGTGCAGCGGCTGGTGATCGAAAGCTTGCGCTACTGGGTCGAGGAGGCCGGCGTCTCCGGCTTCCGCTTCGACCTCGCGACCGTCCTCGGGCGCGAGCCGGGGTTCAACCCCGACGCGAAAATGCTGCAGATGATCAAGACCGATCCGGTGCTGAGCAAGTGCCAGCTCGTCGCCGAGCCGTGGGACCCGGGTCCGGGCGGCTATGGTGTGGGCAAGTTCGGCAAGGAGTTCCGCGAGTGGAACGACACTTACCGCGACGAGGTCCGCAGCTTCTGGCGTGGCGAACCGGGCAAGATCGGCGCGCTCGCGGGCAAGGTCGCGGGCTCGGCCGAGATCTATGATTTCGCCGGGCGCAAGCCGAGCGCAGGCGTCAACTTCCTCGCCGTGCATGACGGCTTCACGCTCGCCGACCTCGTCTCCTATGTCGACAAGCACAACGAGGCGAACGGCGAGGGCAACCGCGACGGCAACAACAACAACGCTTCGTGGAACTGCGGCGTCGAAGGCCCCACCGACGATCCGGGGGTCAACGCGGCGCGGCGGCGCGACGTGCGGGCGCTGCTCGCGACCCTGTTCATGTCGCGCGGCATGCCGCTCATCCAGCAGGGCGACGAGATGGGCCGCACACAGCGCGGCAACAACAACGCCTATGCGCAGGACAACGAGATCACCTGGGTCGACTGGGAGAGCGCCGACGGCGCGCTGGTCGATTTCGTCGCCGCGGCGCGCCAATTCCGCAGCGAGCACCCGGCGCTGACCCATGACGGCTTCCTCGGCGGCCAGGACAAGAACGGCGTTCGCGATGTGATCTGGTGGCACCAGGATGGCCGTGAAATGAACGAGGGCGACTGGAGCAACGCCGGACAATCCGTGCTCGGCATGCATCTCAACATTGCGCAGGACGAAGTGCTGGTCTGGTTCAACCGCCATGCCGAAAGCGTGACGGCGAAGCTGCCGGACGGCGCATGGCTGGTGGATTTCGTCTCCAACGACGAGGAGCAGCTGCCGGTCGAGGCCGGTTCCGTCGCGCTGCCGCCGCGCTCGGTGGTGGCGCTGATCCGCGCGCAGGTGCCGCCCGACAAGCCGGCGGAAGTTCCGCCGGAAAAGGGGCCAGGGCCGAGCCGCGAGCCTGAAGGCGTGCCCCCGTCCGGCCCGCCGGAGCAGGCCCCGGTCCCGCAGGAAGCGCCGCCCGGCCAGTTCCCGAGCGAAGTGCCGCCGCCGAAGACGAGCTGAGCTACTCGGCGGCGACGGCGCTCGTGAGCCCGCCCACCTTCTCGATGAACCCGATCACCTCGTCGAGACCTTTGCGGCGCAGCATGTCGGTGAAGACGTAGGGCCGTCCCTCGCGCACGCGCAGGGTGTCGGCTTCCATCACTTCGAGACTCGCATTCACATACGGCGCGAGGTCGGCCTTGTTGATGATCAGCAGGTCCGATTTGGTGATCGCCGGCCCGCCCTTGCGCGGGATTTTTTCGCCCTCGGCGACGGAGATCACGTAGAGCGTGATGTCGGCGAGATCGGGCGAAAAGGTCGCGCTCAGATTGTCGCCGCCGGATTCGATCAGCACCACGTCGAGGTCGGGGAAGCGCCGGTTGAGGTCGGCGATCGCGGCGAGGTTGAGCGACACGTCCTCGCGGATGGCGGTGTGCGGGCAGCCGCCGGTCTCGACGCCGACGATGCGGTCCTCGCTGATCGCCTGCACCCGGTTGAGGATCAGCGCGTCCTCGCGGGTGTAGATGTCGTTGGTGACCACCGCCATCGAATAGCGGTCGCGCATCGCCTTGAGCAGCATCTCGCAGACGGTGGTCTTGCCGGAGCCGACGGGACCGCCGATGCCGATGCGGAGGGGTCCGTTGGGTGAGCTCATAGCAGCCTCATCAGCACCAGGATCAGAAAGCCCGCGCCGATCCAGAGGCAGAGCGGGGAATAGTTGCGCCGGTCGAGCGTCGCGAACGGCTCGGTGGGGTAGCGCGCGCGCCAGCCGGGGGTGTAGCCGGCGATGCCGCGGGCGATGAAGACGGCGGCGAGGACCACGCCGAGCGCGCTGAGCGTCGCGCCGCCGCTGTCGTGATCGGCGAGCGCCAGCGCGATCATGCCGGCCGCGAATGTCAGCAGCCCGATCAGCAGCGTGAGGAGGCGGTTGGGCATGCGGGTGATGCCGGGCCGGCCGACGACCGTCTGCGCCAGCAGCGTCTCCGAGGTGATCGGCCAGGTCGCGCCGAACGCCCACAGCAGGTGCGCCAGCGCCACCACCAGCAGTGGGATGAAGGTCAGCGAGCCGACGAGCATGTTCATGAGCGGAAGACTCGCGTTCCAATCGTCTCGTGCCGCATCTGCGCGATGTCCGCCGCGTAGGCGATGCCGCCGATGTCGTCGAGATCAGCAGAGGCCGCCAGCTCCGCGAGCGCGCCGACTGCGGGCTCGAGCGCCGCCACCACCTGCAGCCCCGCCGTCTGCCCGAGCGGCACGAGCCGCACCGCCACGGACACCTGGCCCTGCACCGCCGCGGTCAGGTATCCGATCAACGTCTCGTCGACACCGATGCCCATTGCCGCACCGATCGCGCCGACCGCTACCGGATAGGCACAGGGCTGCGGTAGCCGCGCGAACACATCGGACGGCCAGGCCCGCGCCGCGATGGCGAAGGCTTCGCCGGTCAGCGCAGATTCGAGATGCCGCTCCGCCGGAGCGGTGAGGGCGAAGCCGAGTTCGGACAGTCCGGCCAGCTCCGCGCCATCGTCCGCGGCACGATGCGCGTGCGCGAGGAGGATCGCGTCGGTCCGCAATCCGCCATGGGCGAGGCTGCCGCCGATCCAGTCCTTGAGCGCGCCCGCTGTCGTCACGCGCCGGTCGGCGATGGCCGTCTCGAGTCCCTGCGACCACGCGAAGGCCCCGACCGGAAAGGCCGGCGACAAGATGGTCAGCAGCCGCTGCAGCGAGAGGCTCAATGCGCGTGCTCGTGATAAGCACCGCGCTCTGGCGAGAACGTCTCGGTGACCTCGCGCACGGTCGCGCCGAGGCCGGTGAGCATGGTGCGCGCCACGTGGTCGCGCGGCACGAGGATGCGCTTCTTTTCGATCTGCGCCGACATGTGGCGGTTGCCGATATGCCAGGCGAGCCGGCTGAGCTGCTCGGCGCCCGGGGCGGTCACTTCGTAAAGCGGCTCGGCGGCGGCGACGACCTCGACCACGCGCCCGTCGTCGAGCAGCAGGCCGCCGAAATGCTCGAGCGTCACCACGTCGGGGAAATCCACCAGCACCTCTTCGCCCTTGGGCAGAGTGAGCAGCTTGCGCCGCAGCCGCCGCTGGTCATGCGTCAGCGTCAGCCGGTCGAACGGCTTGCCCTTGCCGTGGTTGGCGGGGAGGGCAGCGGTGGCGCGTGCGCTCACGGCGTGTCGACCTCTTCGCTGCAGCTCAGCACCGGGGCGGCGTCGAGCCCCTCGGTCACGTCGCTCAGCGTCGCGTCGTTGCCCTTGCTCCACCACACATACTGGCCGGACTCGTACTTCGCCCCCGAGCCCGAGAGCGTGTTGACGAAGACGAGGCTGCCGACCTTGTCGATCGGCACGATGGCAAGGAAGTTCGGCGCCGCATTGAGGTATTGCACCACGATCGGATCGTGGTGCTCGCAGTCGTATTTCACCGTCTTGATCTCGGCGTCGCCGCTGACGGTGAGGCCGGTCGAGAACGACACATCGGCCTGCGCCGGCAGGCTCAAGACCGGCAGGGCGAGAACGGCGGCAAGGCTGTGGCGGGCAAGCGAAAGGCTCATTCGTCGCAGGATACCGGGTTCGGCTCCAAAGTCACCCGCTTTCGCGGGCGCCCGCGGCCTCAGGCCGCACGCCAGCCCATGTCCGCCGGCAGCTCGACGCCGTTGATATGGCGCGCCTCGTCCGAGGCAAGGAACAGTACAGCGTTGGCGATGTCGACCGGGTCGAGCATACCGGGATTGACCGCGTGATAGACGCCGATCCGCCCAAGCGCCGCCTGGTCGATCTTGGTGGGGTCGATGCTCTCCATGATGTGGGTTTCGACGCCTCCCGAGACGATCGCGTTGCAGCGCAGCCCGAGCTTTGCATACTGGAACGCCGTGCTCTTGGTGAGGCCAATGAGGCCGTGCTTGCTCGCGGTGTAGGCGGCCCCGGCGGACGCGCCGCCGACGCCTGCCACCGACGAGATATTGACGATGGCGCCGTGCCCCTGTTTGAGCATCAGCGGCACCGCCCGGCGCATGGCGAACATCGGCCCGTCGAGGTTGACCGAGAGCACGCGCCGCCAGGTTTCGTTGGTCACGTCGGCCACGGACGAAAAGAGATCCATCACGCCGGCGTTGTTGACGAGGATGTCGATGCGGCCGAATTCGGTGACCGCCCTGTCGACCATCGCCTCGGCTTCCGCCTGCTCGGCGACGTTGGCGGTGACCGCGACGATCGTGCCGCCGATCTCCTTGACGGCGGCATTGATCGTGTCCGCGTGCCAGTCGGCGGCGACGACCTTGGCGCCTTCGGCGACGAACAGCCGCGCAATCTCCCGCCCCATGCCCGAGCCGGCCCCGGTGACGACGGCAACTTTGTCCTTGAGGCGCATGCGGCCCTCCTGTGATGACATGCGGGAGGATATGCCGCGGGCGCGCCGCGCCGGCTTTGATCTAGGTCAGATGCTAGAACAGGAAATAGCGCTGCGCCATCGGCAGCACCGTGGCCGGCTCGCAGGTGAGCAGCTCGCCGTCGGCGCGGACCTCGTAGGTCTCGGGGTCGACCTCGATCCTGGGCGTCGCGCTGTTGTGGATCATCGAGCGCTTGCCGATGCCGCCGCGGGTGTTTTCGACGGCGACCATCTTCTTGTCCGTGCCGAGCCGGTGCGGCAGGTCGGCGTCGAGTGCGGCCTGGCTGGTGAACACCACCGCCGAGCTCGAGACCAGCTTGCCGAAGCTCGCGAACATCGGGCGATAGTGCATCGGCTGCGGCGTCGGGATCGAGGCGTTGGGGTCGCCCATCGGCGC
>CAYRZM010000201.1:0-7692 GCA_964428685.1 uncultured Devosia sp.
GGGTTCGTCGCGCCCATCACTTCGCGGTACTTGATGATGGCGTTGTCGCCCTCGAGCACCTGCACCACCACGGGCGCGGCGATCATCTGCTCGACCAGCTCGCCATAGAACGGGCGGTCCTTGTGCACGGCGTAGAAGCCCTCGGCCTGCTGGCGGGTCATCTTGATGCGCTTGGACGCGACCACGCGCAGCCCGGCGTCCTCGATCTTGGCGATGATCTTGCCGGTGAGGTTGCGGCGGGTGGCATCGGGCTTGATGATCGAGAAGGTGCGTTCGAGCGCCATGGGAGTCCCTGAAAGGCTTCGGAAAAGGTCGCGCCTTTTAGCCAAGGGACGTGAATGAGGCAAGACGGGCTACGCTGTCCCGCGATTGAGCTTGCGGTTCCAGCGACTGTCGGGGGGACCGGCCGCAGGCCGGCAGGCCGCAACCACCGCACCCATTGGACATCGGCACCGCCGCCGCTATATGCAGCGCCGCCATGCTCACCATCGCCAACCTCACGTACCGCATCCAGGGGCGGCCCCTGTTCGAGGGCGCTTCGCTGGTGCTGCCCGATGGGGCGAAGGCGGGGTTCGTGGGCAAGAACGGCGCCGGCAAGACCACGCTGTTCAACCTCATCCAGGGGCACATGGCGGTCGATGCCGGCTCGATCGAGGTCAACCGGCGGGCGCGGATCGGGGCGGTGGCGCAGGAAGCGCCCGGCAACGACATCTCCGTGCTCGAAACGGTGATGGCCGCCGACACCGAGCGTGCGCGGCTCATGGCGGAAGCGGAAACCGCGACCGATCCGCACCGCATCGCCGACATCCACATGCGCCTCGCCGACATCGACGCGCACACCGCCGAAGCGCGCGCCGCGACCATCCTCAAGGGCCTCGGCTTCGAGCAGGATCGGCAGCTGGCGCCCACCAGCGAGCTCTCCGGCGGCTGGCGCATGCGCGTCGCGCTCGCGGGTGTGCTGTTCAGCCAGCCCGACCTGCTGCTCCTCGACGAGCCCACCAACTACCTCGATCTCGAAGGTACGCTCTGGCTCGAGAAGTATCTCGCGACCTATCCCTACACCGTGTTCATGATCAGCCACGACCGCGATCTCCTCAACAAGGCGGTCAGCTCGATCGTCCATCTCGAGCGCGGCAAGCTCACGCTTTACTCCGGCGGCTACGACACGTTCGAGGACACCCGCCGCATGCAGATGGAGCTCAACAACAAGGCGCGCGAAAAGACGCTCGAGCAGATCGCCCACATGCAGGCCTATGTCGACCGCTTCCGCTACAAGGCGAGCAAGGCGCGGCAGGCGCAGGCGCGCATTAGGATGATCGAAAAGCTGAAGCCGCCGGTGGCGCTGTTCGACGAATACGCTGCGCCCTTCAGCTTCCAGAACCCCAAAAAGATCCCGGCCGCGCCCATGCTCACCTTCGACAATGTGTCGGTGGGCTACGGCGACCACGTCGTTCTGCGCCATATCTCGAACCGCATCGACCCCGACGACCGCATCGCGCTGGTGGGTGTCAACGGCAACGGCAAGTCGACCTTCGCCAAGCTGCTGGCGGGCGACCTCAAGCCGATGGGCGGCGAGATGCGCAAGAGCCGCGGGCTCGAGATCGCCTATTTCGCCCAGCACCAGATGGACAAGCTCAAGCCCGAGCAGACCCCGCTCGAGCATGTTATCGACCTCATGCCCTATGACAGCGAAGCCAGGCGCCGCAGCCGCGTCGCGCAGATGGGCCTCACCACCTCGCGCATGGACACGCTGGTCAAGAACCTTTCGGGCGGCGAGCGCGCGCGGCTGCTGCTCGGGCTCATCACCTTCGGCGGGCCGGGGATGTTGATCCTCGACGAGCCGACCAACCATCTCGACATCGACAGCCGCAATGCGTTGGTCGAGGCGCTCAACGAATATACCGGGGCCGTGCTGATCATCAGTCACGACCGCCACCTCATCGAGGCGACGGTCGACAAGCTCTGGATCGCCCAGAACGGCACGATCGAGGAATTCGACGAAGATCTCGACAGCTACCAGCGGCAGCTCACCAGCGGCAAGGAGAAGCCGCAGAAGAACGCCGCTCCATCGGCCGCGGCCGAGCCGTCCACCGACCGCAAGGCCGTTCGGCAGGACGCGGCCGCGCGGCGGCTCGAGGTGGCCCCGCTGCGCAAGTCGATCAAGGAAGCGGAGCAGAAGCTCACCCGGCTCCGCACCGAGCTTGAAAAGGTCGAGACGATCCTCGCCAATCCCAAGACCTACGATGGCGCGCCGGAACGCGTGGCCTTGCTCGGCAAGGACAAGGCGCGGTTCACCGCCGACATCGCCGCAACCGAGGAGCGCTGGCTGACGTTGAGCGCGCAACTCGAGGACGCCGAGCGCGCCTGACCCGCCCCATGGCTTCGACCACCGACGCATCGACCGCCGCTCCGGCGGACCGGCTTACCGCGCTCGACGGACTGCGCGGCTGGGCTTCGCTGTCGGTGATCTTTTTCCATCTCACCTGGGAGACGTTCGGCGCGCGCTTTCCGGTGTTCCGCAGCTTTCCCTTCGCGTTTCTCGGCAACGGCAATTTCGCGGTCGCGCTGTTCCTGATGGTCTCGGGTTACGTGCTCACCATCCGCGGCTGGCGCAGTGACGACAAGGCAGGCGTGCGGCGGTCCATCGTGAAGCGCTATGTCCGGCTCACGCCGCCCATCCTCGCCTCGGTACTGATCTTTTACGCGGCGGTGGCGCTCGGCTGGTCGAGCGCGCAGGTTGCGGGCCAGATCGTGCAGCGCCCGGACTGGCTGCAGGCGTTCGGCTCGTTTCATCCCGACGTGGTAGATGCGCTGAGCTTCGGATCGTTCGGCGTCTACTTCGGCGGCGGCCCGCAGAGCTACGGGCCGTTCCTGTGGACCATGACGATCGAGCTCTGGGGCTCGTTCCTTGTGCTCCTGCTCTGCTGGTTCGAGCTCCCCGCGCGCTGGTCGTACCTGCCGCTGGCGCTTCTCGTCACGATGGGAATCTTTTTGACCTTCGTGCCGTATTTTCCGGTCGCCGCCTGCTACCCCGCCGGCGCCATGGTGGCGCTCGCGGTCAAGGACGGGCTGGTCGCCTCCGGACCTCCGCGCCCCCTCCAGAGCACACTTGCAAGCCTTGTCGTCGTCGCGTCCCTCCTCGCCGTGGCGTGGGCCGAGACGACGGGGATCAGCACGCGCTACACGGCGATCCTCGCCATGGCCGCCTTCGTCGCGGTGCTGCGAAGCGGGCCGGCGCTCCGGCTGCTCTCGGCGCCCCTCTCGCGCTGGCTCGGGCAGGTGTCCTTCCCGCTCTATCTCGTCCAGATTTCGGTGATTGTGACGATCACCTCCGGGTTGATCGCCTGGGCCGACCGGAACGGCGTTCTCGATGTGTGGGAAGCCGGCGCCATCGCGGTGGTGTCGATCGGCTGCTGCCTGCTCGCGGCGGCGCTGTTCATGCCGGTCGAGCGGTTCGCGCTCTGGCTGTCCGCGCGGGTGGGCGAAGCGGCCGTGCGGCGGCGGCTCAGCCCTTCTTGACCCAGCGGCCGGAGGTGTCCTGCTGCCAGTAGGTCACGGCGTTGCCCGCCTGCAGCGCCTTCCACGCCATCCGGGCTTCGGTCACGGCCTCGGGATCGTGGCCCGAAAACAGGTAGACGATCCGCTCGTACCCCTCCCCGCTCGCCGGCACCGCGCGATCGACGAAGAAGCGGACATTGGCGCCGTTGGGGTTGGTGGCGTCCGTCGCGATCAGCACCGGCTGGTCGGCATCCGCCTCGCCGCCCGCGATGCCGTGCGGCACGAAGCTGTCATCGCGATAGGTCCAGAGCAGCGTGTCGATCGCCTGGGCGCGCTCGCGGCTGGTGGTTTCGATCAGCGCGCGCCAGCCGCGTTCGAGGCTCTTTTCGACGAGCTGAGGCAGCACGCGTTCGAGCGGCTGGCTCTCGAGGTGGTAGAACAGCACGTCGCTCATCTGTCTTCGTAGTTGTCGCGCACGAAGCGCTCGAGCAACGCCACGCCGAAGCCGGCGCCCCACGAGGTGTTGGTCTCGGTGTGCGGGGGCCCGAGGGCCACGCCGGCGATATCGAGATGGGCCCACGGAATGTTGCCGATGAAATGGCTCAGGAACTGCGCCGCGGTGATCGAGCCCGCCGGCCGGCCGCCGGTGTTCTTGATGTCGGCGAAGCGGCTTTCGATCTGCTTTTCGTAGGCCGGCCCCATCGGCAGGCGCCAGAGTTTTTCGCCCGTCGCGAGGCCCGCCGCGGCGAGCTTCATCGCTAGCTCGTCGTGGTTGGCAAACAGGCCCGCATGATCGGAACCGAGAGCCACGCTGATGGCGCCGGTGAGCGTCGCGAGATCGACCACCAGCGCCGGCTTCAGTTTTTCCTGCGCGTACCAGAGCACGTCGGCGAGGACGAGCCGGCCTTCGGCATCGGTGTTGACGATCTCGATGGTGGTGCCGTTGGCGGCGCGCACGATGTCGCCGGGCCGCATCGCGGTGCCGGACGGCATGTTCTCGACGAGGCCGATGAGCCCCACCGCGTTGACCTTCGCCTTGCGCGCCGCGAGTGCGTGGATGAGGCCGGTGACGGCCGCGGCGCCGCCCATGTCGCCCTTCATGTCCTCCATGCTGGCGGCGGGCTTGATCGAGATGCCGCCGGTGTCGAACACCACGCCCTTGCCCACGAATGCGAGCGGCGGATTGCCCGGCCGGCCGCCGTTCCAATGCATCACCACCAGCCGCGGCGGCCGGGCCGAGCCCTGCGACACCGCGAGCATCGAGAACATGCCGAGTGCCCGCAGCTCGGGCTCGCCCAGGACCTCGACCGTCACGCCGAGATCAATCAGCGCGCGCGCCCGTTCCGCGAATTCCTCGGTGCCCAGCACATTGGGCGGCTCGTTGATGAGGTCGCGGGCGAGCAGCGTGCCCTCGACCGCCGCCATCCGCGCGGCGATGGCCGCGTCGGCCGCCGCGGGATCGGCGACATGGAGGGTCACCGTCAGCTCCGGCGGCGGCTCGTCGCCGCCCTTGCGGTTCTTGTACTTGTCGAAGCGGTAGTGCCGCAGCCGCAGCCCCGCCGCCAGCTCGGCGATCGATGCCGCATCGGCGTCGTCCAGCATCACGGCGACACGCGCGACATCCGGGCCGATCTTGGCCGCCAGCGAGCCGCCGCGGTCGGTCCACGCCATTCCGCCCGAGACGTGCGGGGCGCTGCCGGGCCCCGACCCGAGCACCAGCAGGCGCCTGGCCTCGACGCCCTGCGGGGCCGGAATCATCAGCATCTGGCCCTGCCGCCCCTTGAACCCGGCGGCTCCCGCGACCCGCTCGAAATCGAGCCCGGTGCGGCCCCAGATGTCGCCGGAAGTGCCTGTCGGACCTTCGTTTTCGGCAGCGTAGACGACGATCAGATCCGCGGGCGAAAGGTCCGGCGGGGCGGTGCGGATGGTCAGGTTTTGCGGCATGCGCCAAGGCAACAGGTGTTCCGCCGGCGCGTCAATCCCGCAACACCCCGGACGTGACGTGCCCTGCCCCGCGCCCTTGCCTTGCCAGCGTCACCGAAGCGCCCCAGAGTCCGGCGCGAAGACAAGGGGCAGAACGATCAAGCGGTTCAAGCGGAGCGGCCTGTGCGCCGCCTAAGCCGATACCTGCTCGGCCTTTTCTGGGCCGACGCGATGGCGCTGTTCGCCATCGCCGCTTTCCTGTTGTTCCTGATTCAGTGCCTGAGGCTCTTCGACGCCATCGCCGAAAAGGGCCAGAACCTCCTCACCCTGCTCGGCGAAGCGCTGCTCGGCATGCCGGCACTCGGCACGGGTTTCCTCTACGTCTGCCTCGGCATCGGGCTAGGGCGCGCGCTGCGCACGCTGCACGGGGCGAGCGAGCTGCAGATCATCCATGTCGAGGGGCTGCTGCCGGCACTCCTGCGGTCGGTCGGGGCCTACATCGTCATGGGCGCCGCGGTGCTGCTGCTGCTGGCCCACGTCGTCAACCCGCTGGCGCAACGCAGCCTCGACGGCTGGTCGGCAAGCATCGCGGCCGATCTCGTCTCCCGCAGCATGGTGCCGCACCGCATCACCGCCGTCGCCGACGGGGTGTCGATGACCATCGGCGCGCGGGACGGCGAGGGCAACATCTCGGGCTTTTTTGCCGACGACCATCGCGCGGCCGACACCCGGCGCACCTATTTCGCGAGGACCGCGATCATCACCCGCGACGCCCAGGGCTTCGTGCTGCGCATGCAGGACGGCGCCATCCAGCAGACCTCGGCGGGCGGCCGGCTGTCGCAGGTGAGTTTTGCCCGCTACGACCTGGCGCTCGATGCGCTGACCGGCGCGCCGAGTACGGGCGACTCGCTGGGCGAGACCTCGAGCCCCGAGCTCGTCGCCGCGGCCCTGTCGAGCGGCACCTGGACCACCGACACGCTCGACGCGCTGGTGCGGCGCAGCGTCGAGGCGTTGCGCACGGTGGCGATCTGCCTGCTGGTAACGGCGCTCGCCGCCTTCCCTTCGGGCGAGCGGCGGCGGGTGGAGGTGCCGGTCGAGCTTGCGGTGCTCGGGGCGGCCTTTCTCGAGCGCGCCGTCGACACCTACTTTGCCCCGGCGTTTGCCGGCCCGGCGCCCGGCGCCCTGCTGCTGGCGCTGGCGGGCGCGATCATCCTCGCCGCGCGGCTCCGGGTCTTTTCCCCCGTCGAGAGGGCCGCCGCATGAGCCGGATCGACTGGATCGTGCTGCGCCGAATCTCCGCCCGGGTGGGGCTCACGGTCTTTGTGCTGTTCGGGCTCATCGCGCTCGCGGTGTCGCTCGACACCGGCCGGTTCGAGGCGCTGAGCCGGATGGGCGGGCCCCTGCTCGGCCTCATCGGCATCGTCACCAGCGCGCTGCGCACCAGCGCCGCCATCCTCCCCGTCACGGTTCTCATCGGCACCATCGTCGGCGTGCTCGACCTCCAGGCGCGGCGCGAGATGACCATCATCAAGGCTACCGGCGCCTCGATCTGGCGGATTCTGCGCGCCCCGCTCTACGCCGCGATCGTCCTCGGCCTGTTTGTCGGCCTCGTCGGCGAAGCCGGCGTCATCCTTGCCGACCGCTATCTCGACGTGACGCAGCTCCGCCCCGCCGGCGGCCTCTGGATCGAGCAGGAGGGCAGCGACGGCGCCTACATCCTGGTGGCCGGCGGCGCCCACGCCTACGGCACGGCGCTTGACGGCGTGACGATCTTTTTCACCGGCACCGCCGATCACGCGCGCATCGCCGCCACCTCGGGCAAGCTCGCCGACGGCGCCTGGGTGCTGGAAGAGGCGGTGCGCTACCGGCCCGATGCGGCACCGGAGCCCCTGCCCGCCGGCTTTTCGGTTCCCACCACCACGACGCCGGGCGACATGCGGGTGCGCGTGACGTCGGCGGGCGAGCTCACCTTGCCCGAACTGCTGGCGGCGGTGGGCGCCCGAATCGCCGATCCGCAGCTGCGGGCCGGGGCGCTGACCAACCTCTACCGGCTGCTCGTCCTGCCCGGGTTGCTGGCCGGCTCGGTGCTCATGGGGTTTGCATTTACTTCAGGATATCGGCGGACAAATAAGTATGGCGGGGCGGTCCTTTATGGCATCGTTCTTGGTTTTGTGGTTTATGTCGTGACCGAGCTGGCGACCCGGTCGGGGACCGCCGGTGTGCTTGATCCCACGTTCGCCGCCACGGGGCCGGCTTTCGTGGCCATTGTCG
>CAYRZM010000202.1:0-6893 GCA_964428685.1 uncultured Devosia sp.
GTACCCCAACGGCGACCCCCATATCGGGCACGCCTACGAGATGATCGGCACCGATGCGATCGCGCGCTGGCGGCGGCTCGAAGGACGCGAGGTGTTCTTCCTCACCGGCACCGACGAGCACGGCCTCAAGATGGTGCAGACGGCCGAACGCGAGGGGCTCACCACCCGGGCGCTTGCCGACCGCAATTCCGCGCGGTTCAAGGAACTGGCGGGGAAGCTCAACATCTCCAACGACCGCTTCATCCGCACCACGGAGCCGCAGCATTACGCGTCGAGCCAGGAGCTGTGGCGCCGGATGGAGAAGGCCGGCGACATCTACCAGTCGACGTACAAGGGCTGGTACTCGGTGCGCGACGAGGCCTATTTCGACGAAGGCGAGCTGACCGTCGGCACGGACGGCAAGCACTACGCGCCATCGGGCGCCGAGGCCACATGGGTGGAGGAGCCGAGCTACTTCTTCCGCCTCTCGGCGTTCGAGGACCGGCTGCTCAAGCTCTACGAGTCCGATCCAGAGTTCATCGCCCCCAAGGAGCGCCGCAACGAGATCGTCTCGTTCGTGTCGCGCGGGCTCGAGGACGTCTCGATCTCGAGAACGACGTTCGACTGGGGCATTCCCGTGCCGGATGCGCCGGGGCACGTGATGTATGTGTGGATCGACGCGCTCACCAACTACATCACCGGCGTCGGTTTCCCCGACGACAAGAGCGCGCAGTTTCGGAAGTTCTGGCCGGCCGACCTCCACGTCATCGGCAAGGACATCATCCGCTTCCACACGGTCTACTGGCCGGCCTTCCTGATGAGCGCAGGCCTGCCCGTGCAGCACCGCGTCTTCGCCCACGGCTTCCTCACTTCCGAGGGCAAGAAGATGAGCAAGTCGCTGGGCAACGTGGTCGATCCCTTCGCGGTGGTGGAGGAGTTCGGGACGGACCCGGTGCGCTTCTACTGCCTGCGCGAAATCTCCTGGGGGCAGGACGGCGACTGGGGACGCGAGAAATTCATCCTCCGCAACAATGCCGAGCTCGCCAACAATTTCGGCAATCTCGCGCAGCGCTCGCTGGCCATGATCCAAAAGAACTTCGGCGGCCGGCTGCCGCCGCGGCAGGAGGGTTCGGCCGAGGACGCCAAGGTCGTCAGCGAGACCATCACCTCGATCGAGCGGATGGAGGGCGCCATGGCGACCGAGCTGCTGCACGAGGCGGCGGCGGAGCTGGTCGCAGCCCTGAGCGCCGCCAACCTCTACTTCGCGGACCAGGCGCCCTGGGGCAAAAAGAGCGACCTCGCGCGCGTGGGCGCGATCCTCGCAACGACGGCCGACGTGGTGCGCCGCTGCGCCATCGCGGCGCAGCCGTTCGTGCCGGCAGCGGCGGGCAAGATCCTCGATCTGCTGGCCGTGCCTGCCGGGGAACGGATGCTTGCGCATGCGCTCGATCCCGATCGCTTCCTCGCGGCGGGGACGGCGCTGCCGGCGCCCGAGCCGGTGTTCCGCAAGTTCGAGGCCGGCAAGGCGGGCTGATCGTGCTGGTCGACAGCCACTGCCATCTCGATTTCCCCGAGCTCGCCGCGGATCGGCCGGGCGTGCTGGCCCGCGCCGCGGCCAACGGGGTGGACACGATGGTCACCATCTCGACGCGCGTGCATCGGTTCGATGAGGTCAAGGCAATCGCCGAAGCCCATGACCGGGTCTGGTGCTCGGTGGGGACGCATCCTCACCATGCGCACGAGGAGCCCGAGATCACGACCGCGGACCTTGTGCGGCTCGCGGCGCATCCCCGCTGCGTCGCGATCGGGGAGGCGGGGCTCGACTACCACTATGAGGGCGACTACGCGGCACAGGCCACGGGCTTCCGCCGGCACATCGCCGCCGCGCGCGAAACCGGGCTGCCGCTGGTGATCCACGCCCGCGAGGCCGACGACGACATCGCCGCGATCCTCGAAGACGAGAGCGGCACGGGCGCATTTCCGTTCGTGCTGCACTGCTTTTCGTCGGGGATCGAGCTGGCGCGGCGCGGGCTGGCGCTCGGGGGGTACGTCTCGTTCTCGGGCATCCTGACCTTCAAGAACGCCGCGACGATCCAGGAGGTCGCGGGGTTCGCGCCCGCCGACCGCATCCTGGTCGAGACCGACGCACCCTATCTTGCGCCGGTGCCCCACCGGGGGCAGTCGAACGAGCCTGCCTTCGTGCGCCACACCGCGGAAAGACTCGCCGAAATCCGCGGCGTCAGCCTGGAGGAGATCGGCCGCACCACCACCGAGAATTTCTACCGGCTCTTTTCCAAGGCGACGCGCTGATGGCCGAAGCGACCCGCATCGTGGCGACGATCCTGGGGTGCGGCTCGTCGGGCGGAGTGCCGCGGATCGGCGGCAACTGGGGCGCCTGCGATCCCGGCAATCCGAAGAACCGCCGGCGCCGCTGCTGCCTCCTGATCGAGGGCTGGACGGGAGATAGCGAGCCGACCCGCATCCTCATCGACACGGGCTGCGATTTGCGCGAGCAGCTGCTGAGCGCCGATGTCGACCGGGTCGACGCGGTCTTCTACACCCACGAGCACGCCGACCACACGCACGGCATCGATGACCTGCGCGTGCTGGCGCTCAACACCGGCAAGCGGGTCAACGTCTATTTCAGCCACGAGGCCGGACAGCGGATCGTCTCGTCCTTCTCCTACTGCTTTACCGCGCCGCCGGGCAGCGGCTATCCGCCGATCCTCAACCAGAACCTCATTTCAGCCGGGGTGCCGGTCACCATCGACGGCCCTGGAGGCGAGATCACGCTGCTGCCGTTCAAGCAGGACCACGGCGAAATCTTCTCGCTGGGGTTCCGCATCGGCGACTTCGCCTATTCCTGCGATTTGAGCGGCATTCCGGCTCAATCGGAAGGGGCGGTTTCCGGGCTGGCGGTCTGGGTCCTCGACGCGCTGCGGCCGACGCCGCATCCGAGCCACCTGAGCCTGCCGGAAGCGCTCGACGCGGTGAACCGCTTCCGTCCGCGCGAGGCGGTTTTGACCAACCTGCACATCGACCTCGACTACGAGGAAACCGATGCCGCCACGCCGAGGTACGTGCATCCGGCCTTCGACGGGATGCAGATCGATGTGCGCTCGGGACGCCTGACAGGGGCCTAGGCTCCACCGGCGCGGTGTCGCGATAAGTCATTTCGGCTCAGTGACTTACCAAAAATTCATCGATCAATTTAAATCGATACAAATTTTCGAGCGCGCGCGTTGACACTGCTAATCGCGCGCCGATAAATGCCGCATCCTTTGTGCCCGTCGAGAGCGACGCATTCCCTGCACAAAGTGGGAGGACTTCACATGCACCACGTAGGAAAAGTTGCCACGGCCGCGCTGATCGCCGGCGCTGCTGCGCTGGCTTCCGGCTCGATCGCGATTGCGGCCGGCCCGAGCGCCGCCGACCTCGCCGCCGGCGGCGGCCAGGACGCGACCTTCGCCAAGCTCGCCGCGCTCAAGGACGTTGCGGCCGCCGGCAAAGGCAAGATTGCCGTGCTCCTGCCCGACACGCAGTCGAGCCAGCGCTGGGAAACGGTCGATGCGCCCGGCTTCAAGGCGGCGTTCGCCGCGATGGGCGTTCCCGACAGTGACGTGATCATCGTCAACGCCCAGGGCTCGCCGCAGACGCAGCAGACCCAGGCCGAGCAGGCGATCACCCAGGGCGCCTCGGTGATCCTGATCGCCAACCTCGACTCCGGTTCCGGCGCGGCCATCGAGTCCGCGGCCAAGGGCCAGGGCATCGTGTCGATCGACTACGACCGTCTGACCCTCAACGGCGACGCCTCCTACTACGTGTCGTTCGACAACGTCGCCGTGGGCAAGCTCCAGGGCGAGGGTCTCGTTGCCGCGATCAAGGACTGGAACGTCCAGAACCCGGTGATCTTCGAGCTCGGCGGCTCGCCGACCGACAACAACGCCACGCTGTTCGAGCAGGGCTACGATTCGGTGCTGCAGCCGCTCTATGACGGCAAGCAGGCGACCATGGCCGCGCGCATCCGCGTTCCCGACTGGAACAACCAGCAGGGCGCCACGATGTTCGAGCAGGGCCTGCAGGCCAATGCCGCGATCAACGCCGTGCTGGCCGCCAACGACGGCCTCGGCCAGTCGGCGATCTCGATCCTCAAGAACAACAAGGTGCCACCCAAGACCGTGCCGGTCACCGGCCAGGACGCAACGCTCCAGGGCATCCAGAACATCCTCGCCGGGTACCAGTACATGACCGTGTACAAGCCGATCTACGAGGAAGTCGCGGGCGCCGCGGCCCTTGCCGTTCTCGCCCGCGCCGGCCAGACGCCGGACGCGAGCCTGCTCAACGGCGAGGTCGACGCCCAGAACCACAAGACCCCGTCGCTGCTGCTGACGCCAATCTCGGTCAATGCGTCGAACATCGCCTCGACCGTCATCGCGGACAAGTTTGTGGACGTGAACGCTCTCTGCGCAGCGGAATTCGCCGAACCCTGCAAGACCAACGGCATCGTGAAGTAAGCGCGGCAAGCGCATCCAACCGTCCGGCCCCGCGTTGGGCCGGACGGACCCGCGCAACGCCGCGGGCGAGTTTGGGGGAGTCATGTCCGACGCACCGTTGCTCGAGTTCCGCGACCTGCGGAAGCACTTTGCCGCCGTCGAAGTCCTGCGCGGCGTGAACATGACGGTGAAATCGGGACAGGTGACGGCGCTGGTGGGCGACAACGGCGCCGGCAAGTCCACCCTCATCAAGTGCCTCGCGGGCATCTACCAGCCCGACGGCGGGCAGATCATCTGGGAAGGCAAGGAAGTCCACGTTCCCAACCCGAAGGCTGCCTCCGCCATCGGCATCGAGTTCGTCTATCAGGACCTCGCCCTCTGCAACAATCTGGACATCGTCCAGAACATGTTCCTCGGCCGCGAACGCCGGCGCGGGATCTTCCTTGACGACGAGTCCATGGAAGACGCGGCCCGCGAGACGCTGGCTGGGCTCAACGTCACCACCATCCGCTCCATCCGCCAGCAGGTCTCGAGTCTGTCGGGCGGCCAGAGGCAGTCCGTCGCGGTCGCCAAGTCGGTGATGTGGAATTCCAAGCTTGTCGTGCTCGACGAGCCGACCGCCGCGCTCGGCGTCGCGCAGACGGCGCAGGTGCTGGCGCTGGTGCGCCGCCTCGCCGATCGGGGCCTTGGCGTCATCATCATCTCGCACAATCTCGAGGACGTGCTGAAGGTCGCGGATTCGATCGCCGTGCTGCGGCTCGGCGTGATGGTTGCCCAGCCCGACAAGACCGACGTGTCGAGCCGCGAGCTGGTCGAGCTCATCACCGTGGGCAGCTCCGGCACCCGCTTCCCGCCCCGCGCGGCCGATGCCGGCGCCGCGGCACATCACTGACGGGGAGGGGACCATGACCGACAGCAAGCCCTCAGACACGCCCCCGCCGGCCCCGGTCGCCGCGGCTGCCGCAGTCACGGGCACGGACTCTTTCGGCGAATACTTCCGCAACTGGATGAGCCGCATCCGCGCCGGCGATACGGGCGCGTTGCCGGTGATTGCCGGGCTGGTCATCCTCGCGGTGATCTTCCAGACGCTCAACGCCAACTTCCTGACCGCCGGAAACCTTGTGAACCTGATGGTGCAGGGGTCGGTCTACATGCTGTTCGCGCTCGGGATGATTTTCATCCTGCTGCTCGGCGAAATCGACCTGTCGATCGGCTTCATCGGCGGCGTCGCGGGCGTCGTCACGGCACTACTCGTCTTCGGCAACAGCCCCGTGCCCTGGTATGTCGGGGTGCTGGCGGGCCTTGTCGTCGGCACGGTGATCGGCCTCATCAACGGGATCATCATCACCGCGATCGGCCTGCCGTCGTTCATCGTGACGCTGGCCGGGCTGCTCGCCTGGAACGGCGTGATGCTGCTGATCCTCGGGAATGGCGGCACGGTGCCGATCAACGACGCGATGGTCGTCAACATCGCCAACGGTCTGCTCGATCCGGTGACCGGCTGGATCGTCGTGGGCGTGCTGCTGATCATCTACATCGTCGACCGCATCCTCGCCACGCGCCGCCGCAAGCACGCGACGGAGCCGCTGAGCGTGACCGTGCTCAAGGGCGTGGGCGTGGTGATCGCCGGCATCGTCGTGGTGTGGCTCTGCAACGTGAACCGCGGCCGCGCCATCCCCATCCAGGGCGTCCCGGTGGTGCTGCTGATCGTCTTCTTCTTTGCGGTGCTGTGGACGATCGTGCTGACCCGCACGCGGTTCGGCACCTATATCTACGCCATCGGCGGCAATGCCGAGGCGGCGCGCCGCGCCGGCATCTCGGTCAACCGTATCCGCATCGCAGGCTTCACGCTGGCCGGCTTCATGGGCGGCGTCGCCGGGCTGGTCTATGCCTCGCGGCTGCGCTCGGTCTCGACCAACCTCGATGGCGGCACTCTGGTTCTCTATTGCATCGCGGCCTCGGTGATCGGCGGAACGAGCCTGTTCGGCGGCCGCGGCAAGGCCATCAGCGCCATCCTCGGCGGCCTCGTGATCGCGTCGATCGACAACGGCATGGGACTGCTCGGCCTGTCGGCCGCCGCGCGCTACGTGGTGACGGGCGTGGTGCTGATCGTGGCCGTGACCATCGATGCGCTCGCGAGCCGCGGGCGCGCTTCGTCGGGCCTCGGCTGAGGCGCGGCGGGGCAATTCGGCGCGACATCGCCTAAAATCCAAGGCATTTCTGCCCTCCAACACCCATCCAATAGTTCCATAATATATCTTATGCGAATCGCAGATGGGACAAGGCGGGTTGGGACTCGCCGTCGCCTGGGCTACGTTTCGGCCCTCACTCTCCACCGTCATCCGGACACCCCATGGACCAGACCGAACTCATCGCGCCGCTCGCTGCGGCGTACCGTGCAAGCGCGCGCAACGTCGACGC
>CAYRZM010000203.1:0-12903 GCA_964428685.1 uncultured Devosia sp.
TAGGGCTGCCGGCCGGTTTCGGTCGTGTACCAGCCGGCCAGCACGGCAACGAAGCCCGAAGGGCCCATCAGGAACGCGGCGCGCAGGAGCCATTTGCTGGTGTAGAGCCGCTTGCGGTAGCGGGCCCAGAGCGACCAGAGCCCGACCACCAGCATCAGGACACCCAGCCCCACCATGATGCGGAACGTCCAGAACGGGATGAGCGCCGCCGGCCGTTGGTCGGGCGGAAAATCCTTGAGCCCCTTCACCGAGCCGTTCCAGTCGTGGGCGAGGATGAGCCCGCCGAGGTTGGGGATTTCGAGCGCGAACTTCGTTTCCTCGGCTTGGTCGTCGGGAATGCCGACGAGGATGAGCGGGGTCGTGGGCGTCGTCGTGTAGTGGCCCTCGATGGCAGCGATCTTGGCCGGCTGGTGCTCGAGCGAGTTGAGCCCCTGCTGGTCGCCGGCGAGAATCTGCAGCGGCGTCACCAGCGCCGCCATCCACATCGCCATCGAGAACATCACGCGCACCTGGCGGTTCGTGCTGTCGCGCAGGAGGTGGAACGCGCCCACCGAGCCGACGGCGAAGGCGGTGGTGAGGAACGCCGCGAGCACGGTGTGGACGAGGCGATAGGGGAAGCTCGGGTTGAAGATGATCGACCACCAGTCGGTGGGGACGAACTGTCCCGCGGCGTTGACCGCGTAGCCGGCCGGCGTCTGCATCCAGGAGTTCGCGGCGAGGATCCACGTCGCCGAGATCAGCGTGCCGAGCGCCACCATGGCGACCGCGAACATGTGGAGGCCGTCGCCGACGCGCTTCCGGCCGAACAGGGCGATGCCGAGGAATCCCGCCTCGAGAAAGAAGGCGGTCAGCACCTCGTAGCCCATCAGCGGGCCGATCACGGGACCGGCCTTGTCGGAGAAGCGGGCCCAGTTCGTGCCGAACTGGTAGCTCATCACGATTCCCGACACGACGCCCATGCCGAAGACGATGGCGAAAACGCCCTTCCAGTAGTCGTAGAGCTTGAGGTAGGCGGCGTCCCGCGTCCGCAGCCAAAGCCCGTTGAGCACCGCGAGATAGCTCGCAAGGCCGATCGAAAAGGCGGGGAAGATGAAGTGGAACGAGACGGTGAACGCAAACTGCAGGCGGGCCAGCAGTTCGGCGCTTTGACCAAAGGACATGGCGTCGTCTCCGTTCAGCGCGCAACGATAGCCCCGGCGCAACCTGCTGGCCATGTGCGTCTCGTCGCGCGCGAAAGCGCCGCACCGCCCGGGCTTCCACGTAGGTTGCGTTAGCAATTGGTTTCCGAACGCGGGGCAAACTGCGTTGCGGGCTAGGGACTTGTCACGATTCTCGTGTGCTGCAGCAGCGTTCTAGCGTGAGCCTCCGTTGCGTCGATCTGCCCCAACCCCGCACCAACCCTTCCGGAGATCCGCATGAAAAATCTCGTCGCTCTCGCTGCCGGCACCCTGATGGCTTCGGCCATGTTGGCTGTGCCCGTCTATGCGACCACCGACACGACGACGTCGGACACGAGCTACGGCCAGCATGCCGCCGACTGTCTGGCGCTGCTGTTCACCAACCCCAAGCTGCACGAGGAGGAATGCGGCGGTCCCTACCACGATATGCAGGCGCCGCCCTCGGGCACGACGGGATACGGGCCGCCCTGCCATGAGGCCGCGATCGACGGCTACGACATCTACGGTGATGCGGTCCTCGTCGCCGGTCCCTCGGGCTGCTGCTATGGCGCGCTCGACGCGCCGCAGGGCGGCCCGCTCCGTTCGACCTTCGATGCGATCTGGACCGACACGTCCAACTGGTGGCTGGTGACCAAGACCGCCTGCTAATCTCGATGCGCCTGCGGCCTGAGTCGCGGGCGCCGCTTCTGAAAGGAATTCGCATGAGAAGCTTAGTTGCCGCTGCGGCAAGTGTTGCGTTCGCGTGCGCGATGATGGTGGCACCCGCTCTGGCGGACACCACCCCGACCGACCCGAACAATCCCAACTCGCCGAGCTACCTGCAGCACGCTGCCGACTGCCTCGCGCTGCTGTTCACCAACCCAAAGCTCCACGATCAGGAATGCGGCGGTCCGTTCCACGATCTGGCGCAACCGCCGTCCGGCACGACCGGATATGGCTCACCCTGCATCGGACAAATCTCGCCGCAGGACATTGAGGATGGTGTGGTGCTGGTTGCCGGGGGCTGTTGCGCGTCGCTCAGTGCGCCGGCGAACGACTTCTGGGCCTATTATGGGCTGGTCCCGTCGGTCCCGACGATCACCGACGAAGGGCTCTTGGCCTGCCGCTAGACGTTGCGCTCTGAAGGAGGGGCGGTGCCTCGTGAGGCAATGGCTCCGCGAGTAGGACTCGAACCTACGACCCAGCGGTTAACAGCCGCTTGCTCTACCAACTGAGCTATCGCGGAACATTGGCAGGCCCGAAGGCAGCGCCCCTGTAGCGGGTTTGATTTCGATTGCCAAGGGCATTCAGTCCGGGCGTTCGCGTTCGGCGCGGGCCGCGAGAAATGCCAGTTCGGCGGGCGTGTTGGCATTGGCGAACGGGTCCTCGGCCGCCCATTGCGCGTAGTCCAGGGCGCGTGTGTCGAGCGTCCCCGCAAAACGCCGGAGGCTGTGTGGCGCCGTGCCGTCACGCAGGCGCGCCGGCAGGCTCGCAATGGCCGCAAATCGCCACAGCCCGTTGGTCGGGTAGGGCTGTCCGGCATAAGCCGCGAGCACCGCATCGCACGGCCCGATGGAGGCTTGTGCCCGGCCGACAAAGTCGTGTGGGAAAAACGGCGTATCGACCGCCAGTGAGACGACGAATTCCGGCTCCTGAGCCGCGAGCGCTCCAACCGCCGCCGCGAGTCCGGCGAGGGGGCCGCCGTAGTCCGTCTCGAGGTCATAGACCTGCGGGAAGTCCAGCTCAGGCAGGGGCGTCCGGCCAACCATCACGAGGATTGTGTCGCAGGACTCCGCGACGGCGCGGATCGCCCGGTCGATCAGCCGCCTGCCGCCGATTTCGAGCAGGGCCTTGTTGGTGCCGCCGAGCCGTTCTCCGCGGCCTCCCGCGAGGATGGCGGCGGCGATTCCGGTCCCAGTCCGAGGGTGTGGCGTTGTTGCCATGTTAAGGCCTTTCGTATAGCACCCCGCCGGTTGGCAGGGCCACGTGGCGGAGTGGTTACGCAGCGGATTGCAAATCCGTGTATTCCGGTTCGATTCCGGACGTGGCCTCCAACGCCTCCCTATCCTCCGGCGGAAATCGGGCGCGCTTGAACGGCGTGACTGGCAAAGCTATGCACGTGGCATCAGGGCAGCGGCGGGTGACGGCATGATCGATTTCGAGCGGGCGCGCAAAGTGATGGTCGACAACCAGCTGCGCACCAGTGGCATCACCGACCATCGGCTGCTTGTGGCGATGGGCGAGGTGCCGCGCGAGACGTTCGTCGCGGGCTCGCGCCATGCGCTGGCTTACATCGATGCGCCCGTGCCGCTGAGCGCGACGCGCCAGCTCGGCGCGCCGGCACCCTTTGCCAAGCTCGTGCAGCTGGCGGCGATCGAGCACACCGACCGTGTGCTCGATGTCGGCTGCGGCACTGGTTATTCCGCGGTCGTGCTGGCACGCCTCGCGGCATCGGTCGTCGCGGTCGAGGACGACACGGCGCTGGCCGCTGCGGCACGGGCCAACGCACTGCGGCTCAATGCGGGCAACGTGACGGTGGTCGAAGGACCGCTGTCGACCGCCGGCGCCGCGGGTGGTCCCTATGATGTGGCCGTCGTCGAAGGCTCGATCGAGTCCGTTCCCGAGTCGCTTTTCGATCAGCTCAAGCCCGAAGGACGCCTTGTCGCGCTGATCGCGCCCCCGGGCCGGCCGGCGGTCGCGCATCTCTTCATCAAGTCGGGCAGCGGCATCGCCTCGAGTGCGGCGTTCGACGCGCGCCTGCCGCCGCTGGCGCGCGCTGCCGACGACCGCTTCGTGTTCTGACGGGCGCGCTGGGCCGTTACTAAACCGAGCTTACGATGTGTTGCCCGAGCACCACTCGGGTTGTGAATAGCGCGTAAAAATCTCGATGCCATTGCGGTGCAAAGTTGTGCCCCCCAACTGCCGGGAATAGGGTTTGCCGGCTGGAGGCCGTTTTGATGTTGTATTCCCGTAGTGTGCGTGCGGGCGCACTGGCGTTGATGTTTTCCGCTTTGCCGGCCTTGGCCCATGCGGAAACCCTGCGCGAAGCCCTGACGAGCGCCTATCTCAACAATCCGCAGATCCTGAGCGCCTTGCTCAACGTCAAGGCCACGGCCGAAGGCATAGCAACGGCGAAGTCGGAAAAGCTGCCGACGATCAGCGGCTCGGGTTCACTGTCGGACAGCTACACCGCCGGCGGCTCCGGCTCGGCGACGGCGACGGTCGGGGTCAGCTACGGCCAGACCATCTTCGACAATTTCAAGAGCGACGCCGACATCGAAGCGGCGCGGGCGCTCACCGAGGCCAGCCGCTACGCGCTGCAGAACTCGGAGCAGAACGTGCTGCTCGCCGTAGTGCAGGCCTACTTCAACGTCATCCAGTACACCCAGCTGGTCCAGCTTCGGCAGGAGAACGTGAAGTTCTACCAGGCCCAGGAGCAGTCGGCGAACGACCGCCTCAAGATCGGCGAGGGCACCAAGATCGATGTGTCGCAGGCCGACGCGCGTCTCGCGCAGGGCACGGCGTCGTACCAGTCCGCCATCGCGAGCCTCCAGACCGCGCAGGCGACTTACGAGCAGTATGTCGGGCACAAGCCCAAGAGCCTCACCGGCAGCTACAAGGTGGGCAGCCTGATGCCCAAGAGCCTCGATGCCGCCATCGCCGAGGCGCTGGTCGCGCACCCGGCGATCCTCAGCGCCAAGGCGGCGATCCGTGCGGCGCAGGCGGGCTCGGATGCCGCCAACGCCGCGTTCGGCCCGTCGCTCTCAGCCAGCGCCTCGATCGGCAGCACACTGTTCGGCGGCTCGCCCGGCACGACGCCGGCGCCCAAGGCCACGGTCGGCTTCAGCCTCGCGGTGCCGATCTATGGCGGCGGCCGCTACGGCTCGGCCATCCGCAAGGCCAACATCAGCCAGATCAAGAGCGAGGTCGATGCACTGACCGCCCGCGACCAGGTCAAGGAATCGCTGATCGCGGCATGGAGCACACTGCAGAACGCCAGCGCGCAGATCACCTCGGCCAACTCCGCCGTGGCCTCCGGCGATCTGGCGCTGCAGGGCACCGTGCAGGAGCGCGACGTCGGCCAGTCGACCACGCTCGACGTCCTCAACGCGCAGTCCGAGCTCGAGGCGACCAAGGAAGGCCTCATCGCGGCGACCGCCGGCAAGGCGATCGCGACCTTCGCCGTCATCGCCGCGACCGGCCACCTGACGGCGGCCGATCTCGGTCTCGACGTGCAGGTGCAGACCGGCGAGGACTACATCGCCAAAGTGGAAGATGTGTGGGCCGAGCTTCGCGCTCTGGACTAGGCTTTCTTCGCCCGATTAGCCTTTTGCCGCGCGACTCGCTGAGGGGCGAGCCGCGCGGTCGTCATTTCACGAGGGGGACTCCATGAAATCTCTGCCGTACTGGTTCATCGGCCTGGGCACGCTGTTCGCGCTCGCCGGCATGGTGGTGGGCATCTACATGGGCATCAGCGAGGACCACTCGCTGATCGATGCGCACGCCCACAACAACCTCATCGGCTATGTCACGATGGTCATCTACGGGGTCTATTACCGCCTCGTCCCGGCCGCCGCGACCAGGATGCTGGCGACCATCCACTTCTGGATCGCGCTCGCCGGCGCCGCGACCTTCGGCATCGGCCTCGCCCTGACGCTCCAGGGCGTCACCTGGCTCATCCAGGTTTCGTCGCTCCTCGTGATCGTCGCGATGCTGATCTTCGCCTACACGGTGTGGACGAACAAAGCGGGGCTCACGAACCCGTAGTTCGCGAGGGTTTGTTGCGGCCCGGTTTCGTTTCGACTTGTCGGGGCCCTGAATATTGGCGACTTTGACGGCGCAATTACTCCGGGCCGGGGGCACTCCCACGCGTGCACTTCCGTTCTATTTCATGGTTCTCGGCGCCCTGTTCGCGATCGTCGTGACGCTGTGGGGCGCCGAGATGGTGGTCGCACGCGATTTCGCCTTTGCTCCGGCATGGCTGGGCCTCGTGCTGATGGGCGTCGGCGCGATGATGACCTTCGGCGTCTACTATCGCCTTGTGCCCATCGCCACCGGCCGGCGAGCGGCAACAGCGCACTTCTGGCTTGCCGTTGCGACCAGTCTCGCCGTCTCGCCCGCGATCATGCTGGCGATCAGCGGTGGGTCGCCGGTTCCCATGTTCGGCGTCACCGGCCTTGCCGTGTTGTCGATGGTCGTCTTTGCCGTCACCGTCTGGATGAACCGACCCGACCTGACCAACTACCCGCTGGTGCTCGCGCCGGCGGTCGAGCGACAGGTCGAGGGCCCACACGGCCACAAGCTCACTCCATCGGCGTTCAACACCCGGTGGTTCGGTGAGCTCGGTGTGCGCCCCAGCGTGATCTTCGACGTCGGAGCGTATGATGGCGGCGACGCCTGGCGGTTCCGACTGGATTTCCCCGAGGCACAGATTGTTTCTGTCGAGGCCGACCCGGACCGCGCGCGGCTCGTCCGCGAGGCCCTTGCGGGCCAGGACATCGAGGTCGTCGAGGCCGCGGTGGCCGATCGGGATGGTGAGATCGGCTGGTATCCCGCCACCATAAACGGCACGGTCGATGCTCAGGGATCCATCTATCGTCAAACCGACGCGATGAACGCCCGTTTCCCGCAAGTGCGGCAGGCGACGCGGGCCACGGTGGTGAAGAGCCGACGGCTCGACACCCTTGCGAGCCAATTCGGCCTCCAGACGATCGATCTCCTTCACCTCGATATCCAGGGTGCCGAGTACGTCGCACTGCAGGGACTGGGGCACATGCGGCCGCGCATCATCTATCTCGAGATCACGAAGAACGGCTGGGTAGGCTCCGGCACCAAAGACATGATCCACGACTGGCTGATCGGCCGATCCTACCGCCTTGCCGCCAATTTCGGCTCGGATCGCCTGTACGTCCTTTGACCATCCGTGAGCGGAAGTCTGGGGAATCACGGGCGCTTCGAGGCCGGCGAGGTCGCAAAAATGGCCATGCGCGCATAAAGTAAGTGGTGACGAATCAGGCGCTAGGCTCCCGGGTCGAGTGCCCTCGTTGCGGCGTGGAATGAGGCCCGTATGAACAAGCCGGCAACCAAAGAGCCGTCGATGGACGAGATTCTCTCGTCCATCCGGCAGATCATTGCCGACGACGATGCGGCTGCTGCGCCTGCCCCTGCGGCCAGCCGTCCGCCGGCGATGTCTCCGGCCCCCGCGCCGCGTCCGGTTCCGGCGGAGCCGCTGGCGCTGTCGGCGGCGCAGATCGTGTCGCGGCCGCCCGAGCCGATGACGTTCGCGCCGATGCCTGAGCCCGAAGCCGAGATCGAGCCCTTCGAGATGCCCGAAGGCGAGGCCGAGCTGGTCGACCCCGAAGACATTGCCTTCGAGGCGGAAGCCGAGCCCGAACCCGAGCCGGTGCCGGCCCCGATGCCGGTCATGCGGACGGCGCCGATGCCACCGGCGGCCGCCCCGGCGATGCCGAGGCCGACACCGCGTCCGGCGTCGGTGGCGCAGGCCGCGCCGATGCCCGATCCGACGCTCTCGGCCGACATGGCCGAACAGCTGCTTGAGCCAACGACCGACGCCGCCATCAAGGGCACCATGTCGCGGCTGAGCTCGGTCACGACCATGGGCGGGCAGACCGTCGAGGGCCTGATGCGCGAGATGATGCGCCCCATGCTCAAGGAATGGCTCGACGAAAACCTGCCGGCGCTGGTCGAGCGGGTGGTCGAGAAGGAAATCGCCCGCATTTCGCGCGGGGTGAAGTAGGGCGCGCTCGCGCCAGTTGACTCCGGCCCCGCCGGGTTCCTAAGACCCACAATCCCTTTCTCCGGCCCGCCGACTGTATCGTCCGCGGGCCGTTCTCCGCTGGATTTGACGATGCTGGAAAAGACGTACGAGCCGGGCGCGGTCGAGGGCCGCATCTACGAGTCCTGGGAGCAGGCGGGCGCCTTCAGGGCCGGCGCCGGTGCCAAGCCGGGCGCCGAGGCGTTCACGATCGTCATTCCGCCGCCCAACGTCACCGGCTCGCTCCACATCGGGCACGCGCTCAACAACACGCTCCAGGACATCCTCGTCCGCTACAACCGGATGAAGGGCAAGGACGTGCTCTGGCAGCCGGGCACCGACCACGCCGGCATCGCGACGCAGATGATCGTCGAGCGCCAGCTGATGGAGCGGCAGGAGCCGGGCCGCCGCGAGCTCGGCCGCGAAAAATTCCTCGAACGCGTCTGGGCGTGGAAGGGCGAGAGCGGCGGCACGATCATCAACCAGCTCAAGCGGTTGGGCGCCTCGGCCGACTGGTCGCGCGAGCGCTTCACCATGGACGAGGGGCTGAGCGCCGCGGTCCGCAAGGTGTTCATCGAGCTCTACCGCAAGGGCCTCATCTATCGCGCCAAGCGGCTGGTGAACTGGCACCCCGGCCTCGAGACCGCGATCTCCGACCTCGAGGTCGAGAACATCGAGACGGACGGCAAGATGTGGCATCTGGCCTATCCGATCGAGAACAGCACCGAAGCGATCGTGGTCGCGACCACCCGCCCCGAGACGATGCTCGGCGACGTGGCGGTGGCGGTCCATCCCGACGATCCGCGCTTCCAGAAGCTCGTCGGCAAATACGTCATCCTGCCGCTGGTCGGGCGGCGCATCCCCATCATCGCCGACACCTATGCCGATCCCGAGCTCGGCACGGGCGCGGTCAAGATCACCCCGGCGCACGATTTCAACGACTTCGAGGTGGGCGCCCGCCATGGCCTCAAGCCGATCAACATCTTTACGCCGGCGGCGCGGATCAACGCCAACGCGCCCAAGGACTATCGCGGCCTCGATCGTTTCGAGGCGCGTGCCAAGGTGCTCGAGGACCTCGATGCGCTCGACGTCCTGCTCTGGGTCGAAGACAAGAAGATCATGGTGCCCTATGACGAAAAGACCAAGCAGGTCGTCATCGAGCCCTTCCTGACCGACCAGTGGTTCGTGAACGCGGAAGTGCTGGCGAAGCCGGCGGTCGAGTCCGTCCGCGCCGGCCGCACCAAGTTCGTGCCGCAGCTGTGGGAGAACACCTACTTTTCGTGGATGGAGAACATCAAGCCGTGGTGCATTTCGCGCCAGCTCTGGTGGGGCCATCAGATCCCGGCCTGGTACGGCCCGCGACTCAATTCCGATCCCGACTTCAACAAGCCCGATGCCGGACCGAAGATCTTTGTCGCCGCCACGGAGGCCGAAGCCAAGAAAGAGGCGATCGCCTATTACGGACGGCAGGTCGAGGTGCACGCCGGCGGCGTCGGCTCGATGGCGTTCCAGAAGGCGCTGAGCGACTTCGAGGCGACGCAGCGCGACCGCCTCAACCCCACCGTCTGGGCGCAGCGCCGCGCTGCCGATCCGTTCGCCGAGCTCTCGGACGGCAAGGTGCCGCTGCATCGCGACGAGGATGTGCTCGACACCTGGTTCTCGTCGGCGCTCTGGCCGTTCTCGACCCTGGGCTGGCCGGAGGACACGCCGGAGCTGCGCAAATACTACCCGACGGATGTCCTGGTCACCGGCTTCGACATCATCTTCTTCTGGGTCGCCCGGATGATGATGATGGGGCTCGAATTCCTCCACAAGGAGCCGTTCCACACCGTCTATGTGCATGCGCTCGTCCGCGACGAGCAGGGCCTCAAGATGAGCAAGACCAAGGGGAACGTCATCGATCCCCTCAACCTCATCGACGAATACGGTGCCGACGCGACGCGCTTCACCCTGGCCGCGATGGCGGCGCAGGGGCGCGACATGCGGCTCGCGCTCAGCCGCGTCGAGGGCTACCGCAACTTCGTCACCAAACTCTGGAACGCCGCTCGCTTTCTCGAGATCAACGGCTGCGTGCGGCGCGAGGATTTCGTGCCCGAGCGCGTCAACCTGCCGATCAACCGCTGGATCGTGGGCGCCACCGGCCGCGCCGTGGCGGCGGTCGAGGCGGCTCTCGGCGACTACCGCTACAACGAGGCCGCCAACGCCGCCTACGATTTCGTCTGGGGCACCTATTGCGACTGGTACGTGGAGCTGGCCAAGCCCATCCTCACCGGGGAGAGCGCGGCCGAAAAGCAGGAGACGCAGTCGACTGCCGCCTGGGTGCTCGACCAGATCCTGAAGCTCCTTCATCCGTTCATGCCGTTCGTGACCGAGGAGCTCTGGGCCGAGACCGGCAAGTCCGGCCCGGCGCGCGAAACGCAGCTCATCCTCGCCGCTTGGCCGGACACCGGCGGCTTCGCCGATCCGGCGGCCGATGCCGAGATGGAGTGGCTGATCGGCGTCGTCTCGGGCATCCGCTCGGTGCGGCAGGAGATGAACGTGCCGGCCGGCGCCAAGATCGCGCTGGTGATCACCGGCGCCTCCGAGGCGACGGAAGCGCGGGCCGAGCGGCAGCGTCCGGCGCTCGAGCGTCTGGCGCGCATCGAGGGCCTGAGCTTTGCCGCGGCCCCGCCTTCGGGGTCGGCGCAGATCGTCATCGGCGAGGCCACCTACGCTTTGCCGCTCGCCGGCGTTATCGACATCGCCGCCGAGCGCGAGCGGCTCCGCCGCGACATCGCCAAGGAGCAGGGTGAGATCGGCAAGATCGACAAGAAGCTCGGCAACGAGCAGTTCACGTCGAAGGCGCCTGAAGAGGTCATCGAGGAACAGCGCGAGCGGCGCGCCGAGGCGGTCGGCCGCGTCGAGCGGCTCCAGGCGGCGTTGGCGCGGCTCAGCTAGAAAGCGTAAACTCCCGGCGTTCAGGATGAGCGCCATGGACGAAATCGCCACCGAAGCGCCGCGCCGCAGCTACCCGACCGTGCACGAGGCGACGGAGTTCGAGCCGTCGGCCTACCGGTTCGACGGCAAGGGCGGCGTCGAGACGCTTGCCTTCGATCCGCGAGCGCCGATGCCCGGCTCCGACCGCGGCTTCGTCCTCATCGCCGGCAGCCTCAGCTCGCCGCATTTCCGGCACTGGCTGCAGGAGCATCTGGAACCCACCGCTGCCGAAGGCCTCACCGCGCCCGATCCGCATGCGCGCTGCGCCGTGATCGAGGATCAGGCGCTCATCGTATTCCGCATCGTGCGCAGCCGCACCGACCCGGAGGATCTGTCCAAGCAGACCATGAGCATCTGGATCGAGCGGAACCGGGTGATCATCGCCAGCAAGCTCGAAATCCACGAGCTGGTCAGCATCGGCCACTGGCTCAAGTCGAAGCATGCGCCGGTCTCGCCTGCCGACCTCATCGCCCGCATGGGCACCCGCGCCGCCGACCGCATGGAGCCGTTGCTCGAGCGCCTGAGCGACCGGCTCAACGGCATCGAGGACGACCTGATGGCCGACCGCGGCGAGGGGCATCGCGACGAGCTGACCCGCATCCGCCGCTCCATCCTCAACCTGCGCCGGCTGCTCTGGCCGCAGCGCGAGGTGTTCAACACGCTCGAAGTCGAGGACCTGTCGTTCCTCACCCCGCGCGACCGCGGCAGGCTGCGCGAATCGTCGTCGCGGGCCTCGCGGCTGGGCGATGAGCTGCAGGTCTTGTCCGATCGCGCCGCGCTCATCCACGAGCAGCTGCTCGACGATCGCGCCGAGCACCTCAACCGGACTATCCTCGTCCTCACCGCCGCAACGGTCGTCGCCATGCCGATGACCGTGGTCTCCGGGCTTTTGGGCATGAACGTCGCCGGCATCCCGTTCCAGCAGAATCCCGAGGCGTTCTGGTTCGTGGTGCTGGGCCTCGCGGCGATCGGCGCGGGCATCGTCTGGTTCATGCGCCGCCGGAAGTGGATTTAGCCCCCGGCCACCCTGTGCCTTTCGTGCAACAGGCGGCCTGATTCCCATTCATCCGGGGTTCAGGAAACCATTCGCTCAGGCTCGGCGCCACAATCTCTCCCCAAACGAAGACGAGGACCGGACGTGGGGGCGGGATGCGATTGGCGAGACGGGATTGGGTCGATCCCGGCGTACCGGCAACTGAGCTTCCGCCCTTGCGCCCCGGTTGGGCCAAGCGGATAAAGCGCGTTTGTTTTTAGGCGCTTAGCCGCTGGTGTACCCCGGGGGAGTGGAACGATGGATAGCAACTACGTCGATAAATCGCGGCTGCCGAGCCGTCATGTGTCGGAAGGGCCGGAGCGCGCCCCGCTCCGGTCGTACCTCTATGCCATGGGCCTCACCAGCCAGCAGATCCACCAGCCGCTGGTGGGTGTTGCGACCGCCTGGAACGAGGCCGCGCCCTGCAACATCTCGCTGATGCGCCAGGCGCAGGCGGTGAAAAAGGGCGTTGCCGCCGCGCATGGCACGCCGCGGGAATTTGCGACCATCACCGTGACCGACGGCATGGCGATGGGCCACGCGGGCATGAAGTCGTCGCTCGCGAGCCGCGACGTCATCGCCGATTCGGTCGAGCTCACCATGCGCGGCCACAGCTACGACGCGCTGGTCGCCATGGCCGGCTGCGACAAGAGCCTGCCCGGCATGATGATGGCGATGATCCGCCTCAACGTGCCGTCGATCTTCATCTATGGCGGCACGATCCTGCCGGGCCGCTACAAGGGCCGCGACATCGTCGTGCAGGACCTGTTCGAAGCCGTCGGCCTTCACTCGGTCGGCAAGATGGACGACGTCACGCTCGACGAGATGGAGCGCGTCGCGTGCCCCTCGGCCGGTTCGTGCGGCGGCCAGTACACGGCCAACACAATGGCGATGGTGGCGGAAGCGATCGGCCTTGCGCTGCCCTACAGCTGCGGCGCCCCGGCGCCGTACGAAATCCGCGA
>CAYRZM010000204.1:0-16075 GCA_964428685.1 uncultured Devosia sp.
GGCAGGCTCGGCCAGCAAGGCGGCGGCCGCGCCGGCCGACGACCTCGCCTCCAATCCCAATGCGCTGACCTCGCCGATGGTGGGCACCGCCTATCTCTCGCCCGAGCCGGGCAAGGCGCCATTCGTCTCGGTGGGCGCCGAGGTTTCCGAAGGCCAGACCATCCTTATCATCGAGGCGATGAAGACGATGAACCAGATCCCGGCGCACAAGTCCGGCACGGTCACGCGCATCCTCGTCACCGACGCCTCGCCGGTCGAGTACGGTCAGCCGCTCGCGGTCATCGACTGATGTTCCAGAAGGTTCTCATCGCCAACCGGGGCGAGATCGCGCTCCGCGTGCTGCGTGCCTGCAAGGAACTGGGAATTTCGACGGTCGCCGTCTATTCGACCGCCGACCGCAACGCCATGCATGTGCGCATGGCCGATGAGAGTGTGTGCATCGGCCCGCCGCCGGCCAAGGACAGCTATCTCAACATTCCCTCGCTGATGGCCGCCTGCGAGATCACCGGCGCCGACGCGGTGCACCCCGGCTACGGCTTTCTCAGCGAAAACGCCCGATTCGCCCGTATCCTTTCCGAGCACAAGATCACCTTCATCGGCCCGTCGGAACACCACATCCAGATCATGGGCGACAAGATCACCGCCAAGCAGACGGCGGTGGAACTCGGCATCCCGGTGGTTCCCGGCTCGAAGGGCGAGGTCAGGACCGAGGACGAAGCCAAAAAGACCGCGGCCGAGATCGGCTATCCGGTGCTGATCAAGGCCACCGCGGGAGGCGGCGGGCGCGGCATGAAGGTCGCGCACACCGAACTCGACGTGCTCACCGCCTGGTCGACCGCCCGGTCCGAGGCCAAGGCCGCCTTCGGCAACGACTCCGTCTACATGGAAAAATACCTCGGCAAGCCGCGCCACATCGAAGTGCAGGTGATGGGCGACGGCCAGGGCAATGCGGTGCACCTGGGCACCCGCGACTGCTCGCTGCAGCGCCGCCACCAGAAGGTCTGGGAAGAAGCGACCGCGCCGACCGTCCCCGCCGCCGAGCGCGACCGGATCGGCGAGATCTGCGCCGCCGCCATGCGCAAGCTCAAATACTCAGGCGCCGGCACGATCGAGTTTCTCTACGAGAACGGCGAGTTCTACTTCATCGAGATGAACACCCGCCTCCAGGTCGAGCACCCGGTCACCGAACGAGTCACCGGTGTCGACCTCGTCTACGAGCAGATCCGCGTCGCCTCGGGCGAAAAACTCAGCCTCCAGCAGGACAAGATCGTCTTCAACGGCCACGCCATCGAGGTGCGCATCAACGCCGAGGACCCCAACACCTTCGCGCCCTCGCCCGGCACCATCAAGTTCTACCACCCGGCCGGCGGCGTCGGGGTGCGCGTCGATTCCGCGGTCTATGGCGGCTACGCGATCCCGCCCTATTACGACAGCCTCATCGGCAAGCTCATCGCCTACGGCCGCACCCGCGAAGAGTGCCTCATGCGCCTCCGCCGGGCGATCGACGAGTTCGTCGTCGACGGCATCAAGACCACCCTCCCCCTGTTCCAGCGCCTGATCAAGGAGCCCGACATCCTCGCCGGCAACTACGACATCCACTGGCTGGAGAAGTATCTGGGGATGAAGAGCTAGGGATCGTGGGCCGGTTGATTACCGGGGAGAAATGCGCATATATTTGCGCAGCGCTGAATGCAGCACGAAACCAACACCGCCAAGATCGTGGCCCGGCTCGAACGGGAAGGTTGGGAAAACGTCGGCGGCAGCAAGCACACCAAGTTTCGGAAGCCTGGTGCGGGAACGATCATGGTGCCGAGACATCGCGTCGTGACACCGGGGGTGGCTCAGGCCATCGCCAAAGCGGCAGGCTGGATCAGACAGGAATAGCAATGGCCAGGTATCTTGCCATCATCGATGAATCCGGCGGCCAGTTCGGCGTCGTCTTTCCCGATGCGCCGGGCTGCACCGCCATGGGCGGAACGCAGGAGGAGGCCATCGACAACGCCATAGAGGCGCTTGCCGAATGGGCTGCCGACGAAGCCGCGGACGGTCGGCCGATCCGGAAGCCCCGCTCCTATGCGCAAATTCTCAAGGCGCGGGAGCTGCCGCAATTGGCCAGTGGCGGCGTGGTGGCCACCCTGCCTCTGCTGCGCGAAAGCGGCAAACCTGCAAAAGCCAACGTCTCGATCGACTCCGGCCTGCTCGCCGCGATCGACGAAGCGGCCACCGCACGAGGACTGACGCGGTCGTCCTTCCTCGCCTCCGCCGCACGCGACAAGCTCAAGGCGAGCTTCTAGCTACCCCAGTGACCTCAGATACTGCGCCGGCCGCGTGCTCAGCGCGCTCCACGTCGTGGCCGCGCCGGTGAGGATGGTCAGGATGATCGAGCCCACCATCACGTAGAACACGAGGAATGGATCGACCCCGAAGCTCACGCTGAGCTGCGTCTCGGTCACGATCATCAGCGCGCCGAACGTGCCCACGACCGTCGCGAGGATCGCCGCAAAGCCGCCGAGCAGCGCGTATTCGACCGCGAACACGCGCACCACGTTGGCGCGGGTCGAGCCGAGCACCTTGTTGACCACTGCGTCCGCCTCGCGCTGCTTGCGTCCGGCGGCCATCGTGCCGGCGAGCACCAGCAGGCCGTTGAGCACCGCGAGCCCGCCCACGATGTTCACCGCGATCGCCAGCTGGCCGAAGATGTCGGCGGCCTGGTTGAGCAGTTCGCCCACCGGCAGGAAGGTCAGATCCGGATACTGCCGCGCGAGCGCCCGGTCGAGGTCTTCTTCCTTGCCCGGCGCGGCCTTGATGGTGGCAAGGTGGGTCTGCGGCCAGGCGTCGAACGTGCCCGGCGAGGCGGTCACGAGGAAGTTGATGCCGCTCTGGAACTTGAAGTCGCGGACGTTGGCCACCTTGACGTTCAGCGTCTCGCCGAACAGCGTCAGCTCCAGCGTGTCGCCGATCTTGACGCCGAGCGCCTTGGCGTCCTCGTCGCGCAACGACACCAGCGGATCGCCGCTGTAGTCGGCCGGCCACCACTGCCCGCCGGTCACGGTCGAGTTCGGCGGCAGCGTGGGGCTTTCGGTCATCAGGATCGAGGGGTCGCCGCCGGCCCCGCCGAGCATGTAGACCGCCTCGCCCTGCATGTTCGGGTTGGCCTTGAGGATGTCGGTCGAGGCGACACCGTTCACCTTGGTGATCGCCGCGTGCCACTCGGGCGAGTGCTTGAAGTCGGTGACGAAGCCGGTCGATTTGAGGAAGGTCTCGAGGTCGGCGATCTCGTCGTCGAAGAGGTCGGCCACGACGAAGGTCGGGGCGTCCTTGGTGATCTGGCCGCGGAGGCTGCTGGTGAGGTTGGTGCTGAGGATGATGATCACCAGCAGCATGGCGAGACCGAGGCCCAGCGACATGATCACCACCGGCGCCGGCGAGCCCGGCCGGTAGATGCCGCGGAAGGCGTTGCGGAGGGTGACGCTCGGCAGAGGCGGCACGCGGCGCAGCACCCATTGCAGCGCCCGGCCGGCAAGGCTCAGCAGCACGAAGGCGCCGATGACGCCGACGGCGTAGAAGAACACCAGCCAGAAGTTCTGCGTCGTCCACCAGGCGAGCCCGAACATCAGGAGGCCCGCGCCCAGCAGCGGCAGCACCACCCAGGGGTCGAGATATTCCTTGACGGCGACGCTCTGGACGCTTGCGCCCACCGTGCGGAACAGCATGGCCGGCTTGAGCTTTTGCGCCCGCACCAGCGGCAGGTAGGAGAAGGCGAAGGCGGCGACGATGCCGAAGGCCAGCGCCGTCAACAGCGACGGCCATTCGATCGTGGGCGGCAGATCCACGGCGAGGATGCGCCCGAGCACCGGCAGCGCCGCGGCCGTGAGCGCGGCGCCGATGATCAGCCCGAGGATGATGCCGGCGAGCGACATCACCCCCGTCTGGGTGAAGAAGTGCACCATGATGCGCGGCCCGGTCGCCCCGAGGCTGCGGAGCGTCGCAATCGAGCGCTGGCGCTCGCCGATATAGGCGGAGACGGCGTTCGAGATGCCGACACCGCCCACCAGCAGGGAGCTGAGGCCGACGATCAGCAGGAACTGCACGAACAGGTCGTAGAAGCGCGCGAGCGAGCCCGCCGCCTCATAGGGCGATTGCACCTTCCACTGCGGATCGGCGGCAAAGTGCGCCGCAACCTTCGGCTCGGCGACCTTGTAGTCGCCCTGGTCGGGATTGAGCTTGATCTTGTAGCTGTAGGTGGTCAGCAGCCCCGGCAGCGGCGGCCGCGTGTTGGGGTTCGCCTGTTCGCCGGCGATCGAGATCACCGCGGTCAGGCCGAGATGGAAGCCGCGCAGCGCGCCGTTGGGCAGGCTGCCGAGCTGGCCGCGCGCCTCGAATTCGGTGCCGTTGACCTTGAAGTGCCCGCCGAGGTCGATGCCCAGCCGGTCGAGGATCACCGGGTTGACGATGGCGCCATAGACCCCGTCCTTTTCGGCCAGGAGATCGGCAAGCTTGGTGCCCGGCGTGAGTTGCGGGCTCGTGACGGCGCCATAGAGCGGATAGAGGTCGTCCACCGCATAAAGATCGAGGAAGGCCGTGTTGCCGGTCTCGTCCACGGCGTCGGCGCGCGAGTTGGTCGAGATCGTCTCCGACACCTGCCCCAGCGACTGGAGATAGGCGAGTTCGTCCGGATTGGCGCGGCGGTCGGCACGGAAGACGTTGAGGTCGCCGCCCAGGAGCGTGTTGGCGTCGTGGAGGATCGCCCCCTGCAGTGCCGAGCCCACCGAGCTCACGCCGGCGATCGTCGCCGTGCCGAGGGCGAGACAGGCCAGTAGGATGCCGAAGCGGCGGAGGTCGCCGCGCAGGTCCACCAGCGCGACGCGGATCCAGTTGCTCAGCCGGCTCATGCGGGCACGGCCTCTTTGGCGGCCTCGGTGAGTTGCCCGTGATTCATCGTCAGCATGCGGTCCGCCTTGGCCGCCAGCGAGCGGTCATGGGTGATGAGGAGGATCGCCGTGCCCTTCTTGCGGGCAAGGTTGAACATCAGGTCGATGACGAGCGCGCCCGTGTCCTGGTCAAGGTTGCCGGTCGGCTCGTCGGCGAGCATCAGTTTGGGGCTGGTCACCATGGCGCGGGCAAGCCCCACGCGCTGCTGCTCGCCACCCGAGAGCGCGCTCGGCAGGTGCGTCATGCGGTCTCCCAGCCCCACCTCGGCCAGCGCCGCGGCTGCATGCTCGCGGATCTGCTTGAAGCTCTCGCCGGTCTCGGCAATCTCGAGCGCCAGCGACACGTTCTCGAGCGCCGACATCGAGGGAATGAGGTGGAAGTTCTGGAACAGGATGCCGAGATTCTTGCGGCGGAAGATCGCCAGCTGGTCCTCGTTGGCGGTGGAAATGTCCTGCCCCGCCACCACCACCTTGCCGCTGGTCGCGCGTTCGAGGCCACCCAGGATCATCAGCAGGGAGGTCTTGCCCGAACCCGAGGGTCCCACGACCGCCGTGACCTCGCCGCCCATCACCTTGAAGGTCACGTCCTTGAGGATGTGCAGCATGGATTTGCCGCTCATGAGCTCAAGGTTGGCTTTGTCGGTCTCGATGACGGGATCGGCCATTGGCAGTCAGACTCTCATTGTGGCGGCGGTTTGAAGCGGCTTCTTAGGCGATAAAAAGTGAACGCTGGCAATACACGTTGTCGCGGCAATATGCATGTCCGGACTGAATTGGACGCTCCATGACCCGGAAAACCGACCCTTTTGCGGTCGAACTGACCCCCGAGCTGATCCTGCGCGCCTACCGCGCGGGGATTTTCCCCATGGCCGAGGACGCTAAGTCCGAGGATGTCTTCTGGGTGAGCCCCCAGCACCGCGGCATCATCCCGCTCGACGCCGTCCACATCTCGCACTCGCTGCGCAAGACGTTGAAGCATCACCCCTATTCGGTCCGCATCGACACCGACTTCCCCGGCGTCATCGAGGGCTGCGCAACGGCCGGCACCGAGCGCGACACCACTTGGATCAACCCCGCCATCCGGCGCCTCTACGGCGAGCTTTTCGCCCGGGGTTATGTCCACACCGTCGAGGTCTGGGACGGCCCGGACCTCGTCGGCGGGCTCTATGGCGTGTCGATCGGCGCCGCCTTCTTCGGTGAGTCGATGTTCCACCGGAAGACCGACTGCTCCAAGATCGCCATGGCGCACCTGCTCGACCGCCTGCGCGCCGGCGGCTACCGCCTCTGCGACACGCAGTTCGTGACCGATCACCTCAAGACCTTCGGTGGCATCGAGATCGCGCGCGAGGACTACGAGGTTCGCCTCGCCGACGCGCTGGCGCACGAAGCCGACTGGTTCGCGATCGGCCGGACGTGAGCCTCGATATTCCCTCCGGCTGGACCGCTGGGCACGAGCTCGTCCCGCAGACCATCGGCGAGTCCGTCGCCAGCGTCTTTCGGGCGGGCGACCGCTTTATCAAGTCCGAGCCGATCGGGCCGTTCGTCGAACTTTGCGATGAGGTTGCCCGGCTCCGCTGGCTCCGGACCACCGGGATGCCTTGCCCGGAAGTCATCGACGCCACCGAGCACGCGGGTCGGCACTGGCTGCTGATGACCGCGCTTCCGGGCCGCGACCTCGCCTCGTCGCCGCATCTGCCCCGCGAGACCGCGGTGAGCATCGCGGCGTCCGCTCTACGAGCCCTCCACGCCCTCGATCCGGCAATGTGTCCGTTCGATCACCGCCGCGCCCGGCGCGTGGCCGTCGCCACCGCGCATTACCGTGCGGGCCTTTACGGCGGCGATGACCCGCGCGACGCCGATGCCGACTTCGCGGCCGTCCTTTCGAGGCAACCGCCGGGCGCCGAAGACCTGGTCGTCACCCACGGCGATGCGTGCTTTCCGAATTTCATGGCCGACGGCGATCGCTTCACCGGTTTCATCGACTGCGGCCGGCTCGGCGTCGCCGACCGCTACCAGGACATCGCGCTTGCCTGCGGCAGCTGCGAACGCAACTTCGGTGCCGCCCTCGTCCCGGTGTTCCTCGCAGCCTACGGGATCAGCAAACCGGACGCCGGAAAGCTGGCGTGGTACAGCCTCCTCGACAACTTCTTCTAGGACGCAATGGTCGAAACCTCCCCCATCGAGTCCATGGAAGCGCTGCTCGTCGATGCCCTGCCGGACGGGCCCGGCTGGCAGTTCGAGCCCAAGTGGGACGGGTTCCGGTGCCTCGCCGTGAAGGAGCGGGGCCGGGTCCAGCTTTTCGCCAAGTCCGGCAAGCCCTTGCATAGGTATTTTCCCGAGGTGGTTGCGGCGCTGGAAGCGCTGCCCGCTGACGACTTCATCCTCGATGGCGAGCTGACCATCCCGGTCGGGGAGAGCCTGAGCTTCGATGCCCTGCAGCAGCGGCTCCATCCCGCCGAGAGCCGCATCCGGCGGCTCGCCGCCGAAACGCCGGCTCTGCTGATCCTCTTCGATCTCCTCCTCGCGGAGGGCCGGGCGATGGCGGCCGAGCCGCTCGCGGCGCGACGCACCGCGCTCGAGCGGTTCTTTGCCGCCAACCCGTCGCCGATCCTCAGGCTTTCGCCGGTCACGTCCGATGTCGCCACGGCGCGCCGGTGGCTCGGAACGGTCGGGGCGGCCCTCGACGGCGTCGTCGCCAAGCGTCTCGACGACCCCTATCGGCCCGGTGAGCGCGCCATGCTCAAGATCAAGAACATCCGCACTGCCGACTGCGTGGTGGGCGGCTTCCGCTACGCCACCGGCAGCAAGCTGCTCGGCTCGCTGCTTCTCGGCCTCTACGATGCCGACGGCCGGCTCGACCATGTCGGCTTCACCTCGGCGCTCGCCAACGAGGACAAGCCGGCCCTCACCCGGCGGCTCGAAGCGATCCGCGGCGAGGGCTTTACCGGCAACAGGCCCGGCGGCCCAAGCCGCTGGTCGACCGAACGCACCGCCGAATACGTGCCGCTCCGGCCCGAGCTCGTGGTCGAGGTCACCTACGACCACGTCACCGGCGGCCGCTTCCGGCACGGCACCGGCCTCAAGCGCTGGCGCCCCGACAAGGCCCCCCGTCAGTGCACCTTCGACCAGCTCCAGCCCGAAGCCCGCCCCGCCGCCGTGATCCGCCAGACGCTCGCCTGAGCGGCGCCGTTGACCGGATATTTACCGCAAGATCAAGGCCTTAAGCATTCGGTTGGAAATGCGCGGCACTATCCCGCCATTCATTTCACGCACTCGGATCGACCGATGTCTCAAGCCATTTCCCGTTCCGACCTGACCCATCTCTCGCCCACCGTCGCCGACAGCATCCAGCGGGTGCTGTCTTCGGTGCGCTCGTATCTCAGCATGGATGTCGCCTTCGTCTCGGAATTCACCGGACCGGATCGGGTCTTCCGCAATGTCGACTCCGCGCGGCCGGACAGCCCGATCAAGGTCGGCGGCGTGATCCCGATGGCTGAAGGCTACTGCCAGCACGTGGTTGAGGGCCGCCTGCCCGAGCTCATCCCCAACACCGCGATGATCGCCGCGGCGCGCGTCCTGCCCGAGACGCGCAGCATTCCGATCGGCTCGCATCTGAGCGTTCCGATCCGCCTCCGCGAAGGCCGCGTCTTCGGCACCTTCTGCTGCTTTTCCTATCATCCCAATCCCGCGCTCGACCGCCGCGATCTCGAACTGATGCGCACCTTCGCCCAGCTCGTGGCCCGGCAGATCGAGGGCGAAATCGAGCGCGACGAAGAGCGCAACATCAAGATCGAGCGCATCCGCGAGGCGGTCGGCCGCGGCGATCCGCGCATCGTCTACCAGCCGATCTGCCGCCTCGCCGACGGCAAGGTGGTGGGCGTCGAAGCCCTCTCGCGCTTTGCCAGCGAGCCCGTACGCAGCCCCGACCTCTGGTTCAACGATGCCGCCGATTGCGGCCTCGCGGAATCGCTCGAGCTCATCGCCATCCGCAAGGCCATCAACGCGGCGGCCGTCCTGCCCCCCGATGTGAGCCTCAGCGTGAACGCCTCGCCGGCGGTCGTCATCGCCGGCCGGCTCGCCGAAGCGCTCGACGGGTTCGATCCGCTGCGCACCGTGGTCGAGATCACCGAGCATCACATGATTGCCGACTACAAGGCGCTGCTCGACGCGCTGGCGCCAATCCGGCAGCGCGGCGTCCGCATCGCCATCGACGACGCCGGCGCGGGCTATTCGAGCCTCAGGCACGTGCTCATGCTCCGGCCCGACATCATCAAGTTCGACATCTCGATCACCCGCGGCGTCGACAGCGACCCCATGCGTCGCGCCATGGCGGCGGCCCTCGCCGAGTTCGCGCGCCACACCGGCACCAAGATCGTCGCCGAGGGCATCGAGACGGCATCCGAGCTCGAGGTGCTGCGCAGCCTGGGCGTCGAGAAGGGCCAGGGCTACTTTTTCGGCAAGCCCGTCGCCCCCGAAATGATCGTGGCCACGCCGCGCAAGGTGGAGACGGCTGCCGCGTGACGTCCGCTAGGGCTGCGTCGCGTCCGCCGAGGATGGTGCCGGCGCCGTCGCGGGACCGGCGGGTGCCGGATTGGTCTTGTCGGGGGGCGGCGTGTCCGACTTCTGCTTACAGTCGACGAGCCAGATGTCGTAGACCGGGTGGTCGATCGCGTTCAGCGCCGGGCTGTCGGCGAACATCCAGCCGGTGAAGATGCGATCGGTCCCGCCTTTGAGCGACACCTGGTCCACCTCGATGAACACGCTCGTCCGCTGCGTCTCTGTCGGCGGCCGGGTGTAGCAGACGCGCGGGGTGATCTGCAGCGCGCCGAACTGCACCGTCTCGTCGATGTAGACGTCGAAATTGGTGATGCGGCCGGTGATCTTGTCGAGACCCGAGAACGACGCGATCGGGTTGGCGATCGTCGTCGCGAAAGCGGGCGTCGCGGCAAGGATGGCGGCGATGAGCGCGACGGCACGGAGCAACGGCGTCAGGCGTCCGGCGACCAGGCGTCGTAGTCGTCGGTCACCCGCGGCCGGGCGCCCTTGTTGAGCAGGCTGCCGTCGGGCCGGTAGGCCAGGGCCGAGCCGGTGTAGTTGCGGATGTGCGGCTTTTCCCATTCGCGCGGTGTGTAGGCGCCCTCTTTGGGGGGCTCGTTGGTGCGGTAGTGCATCCAGCCATACCAGCCGGGCGGAATCGTGGTCGGCTCGGCGTAGCCGCCGGCATAGATCACCATGCGGCGCTCCATGCCGTGCGGCCCGCGGGCCTTCCTGCTGCGGTAATAGCGGTTGCCGGCCTCGTCGGAGCCGACATAGATGCCCTGCGTCGCCGTCCACAGCCGCGTGCCCCAGGTGTTGCCGCGCCACCAGGCGAAAATCTCGATGAGGAAATCCTTGAGGCCGCCGCGCGCCATGCCCAAACCCTGGAATCTTGTGCTCGGTCTGGCTCTAGCACCCGAGGCGGCTGCCGCCTAGTCCATCGCCGCCAGCGCGTCGTCGAAGGTCTTGAGCCGGGCCTCGAAATCGGCGTCGTAGCTGTGGTCGCGGCTCTTGTAGACATCCCAGGCCGCGGCCATCGCGTCGCGCCCCGCCTGCACTTCGGCCTTGTCGTTGATCCGGACGCCGAGAAGCCCGTGGGCGGTCGCGAGATAGGTCTCGATCTCCGCCCATTTGGCGGGATCGGCGTCCTTGCCGTGGACCTCCTGCGCCGCGCCATAGGCCGCAATCGCGGCGCGGACCTGGTCCTCGCCGCCGCTCGGCAGCTTGGCGGCCGCCGAATGGAGCGCGTAGCCGAGCCGGTATTGCGTGTCCGCCCAGTCTTCGGGATCGTCGGCCCGGGTGTAGCCGGTGAGCGCCGTGCGGAACGCGTCGGCTGCCTGCACGAAACCGTCCGCCAGCGCGCCGTAAGCGTCGAGATTGAGGAGGCAGAGCCCCATGTTGAAGTTGAGCCGGGCGAATTCGGCGCGATTGCCGTCGAGGGTGACAAGCGTCAGCGCATCGCGATAGGCCGCGAGGGCGCGATTGAGGAAATCGGGGCTCTCGTCACGCTCGCCCACCGTTTCGAGGGCAAAGGCGTATTTCTTGGCCGCCGTAAGCCACTCGCTGGCATTGTCGGTCTTGCTCAGGCCGCCGACCGTGAGACCGAATTCGTCCGCCGCCGCCTTGTAGGACTCGCTCGTCGTCTCCCGGTCGCCCAGCGCGGCATAGGCCATGCCGAGCGCGTAGTGGCCCTTGGCCCAAAGGATCGGCTGCTGCGCCTTGGTCCATTGCGTGAGCGCCGCGTTGGCGGCATCGACCGCTTGGTGCAGGTGATCAGGGCTCACCTCGTCGCTGCCCAGCTCGGTGAGCGCGGTCGAGAGGTTGTATTCCGTCATCGCCCAGTCGGGCGGATCGTTCTGCCGGGTGCGCACTTCGAGCGCCGCATTGAATGCCGTGACCGCCTCGCCCAGAAGGCTCCGGTCGTTGGTCTTTTCGAAGAGCGCGGTCAGGGCCGTGCCGAGATTGGTCTGCGCGGTCGCGAAGTAGAACGGCAGTTTATCCGCCGGCAGCTGGCGGAGGCTCGCCTTGTAGGCATCGATCCCCTGCCGCAAGGAATCGAGGTCGTTCTGCTCCTGGCTCAGCTGGACATAGACATTGCCGAGATTGGCTTCGGCCATGGCCCAGTCGAGCGGCACCCGCTCCTCGGTGTTTTCCTCGAGCGACAGGTTCAGGGCCTCGGCGGCCCGGTTGTAGAGGCTCACATCGTGCCGCAGCTCGGCCAGACCAAACAGCGCCGTGCCGTAGCCGTTCTCGGACTGCGCCCATTCGAGCGGCGACAGGTCGCGGGTGACGGTCGCGAGCGCGCCCTCGAACGCGGCGATCGCGCGCTCCAGTGTCGCCGGGTCGCCGTTGCGGTCGCCCATGACCCTGAGCGTCATGGCGAGGTTGTAGCTGAGCTTGCCCCAGTTGTAGGGGTCCGCATCGCGCGTCAGGTCAGCGAGGGCGTTCTTGTAGATGTCCACCGCCTGCTGCATCCGCGCGAAGTCGCTGTCGCGCTGGCCGAGGAGGCTCACCGCATTCCCGAGGTTCAGCCGGCTGACCGCGCGGTCGGACGGCGACCGTCCGGGAACGTCCGTGTCGATCGCAGCCTGCAGCACCGTCACGGCCTCGTTCAGCGCCGCTTCGTCGCTCACCCGCTCGCCGAGCGTTTCGAGCGCCCAGCCGAGATTGGTGTTGATGCTGACCCAGTCGCTCAGCCGCTTGTCCTTGGGCGCCAGCAGCAGCGCCTCCTTGTAGGCATCGATCGACCTCTGCAGGGCCGTGTTGTCGGCCTTGTAGTCGCCGAAATTCCTAAGCGCCTCGGCCTCGTCCTGCTTGTAGGCCAGCGCCAGCTCGTCGTCCCATTTGGCGATCTGGTCGTAGGCTTCGCCGAACATCTGCGCCGCCGTGTCGTAGTCAAAATTGAGCGCCGCCGTCTGGCCATGGTCGGCAAAGGTCTTGGCGATCTCGAGGCGGTCGGCCTTGAGCCCCGCCTCGAGCGTATCGCGCTCCGAGGAGAGCGTGCGGGCGCGCGCGGTCGCCTGCTCGCGATACTTCAATGAGAGGTCCATCGCGCCCTCGTCCTGCGCGCGCTGCGCGAGGCCGGCGAGCCGGACCAGCTCCGGGTCGGCGCCGGCCGTCCCCAGCTCCTGCTCCTTGAACTGCTTGAGCTGCCGCGCCCCCTGCTCGAGCTGCTGCTCGAGATTGGCCGCGCCGCCGGACGTATCGACGCCCAGCACCTTGAGCATGCCGTAAAGCGCATCGAGCGGCACGCCCTCGGTGGTCGCGACGCCCTCGACGTAGCTGCGCGTGGCGGGTGTTGCGCTCGCAATCGAGAGCAGCAGCTGCCGCCGTCCCTGCCGCAGCGCCGTCTCGTCCGGATCGGCGTCCTCGATCGGCGCGCCGAAACTCAGCACGCGGCGGAGCGAAGAGTTGGTCCAGGGCAGCTGCTGCGCGCGGGTCTTGAGGTACACCTCCTCGCTCACCATGGTCATCACGTCGCCGAACGAATAGCCCGCGGCGCCGAGGTGCTTGAGCAGCGCCGCCGCGTAGGGCGAATTGCTCTCGCCCGGCGCCGCATCGAGCGCCGGCTGCCCGGGACTCGCGGCGAAGCCGATGACCATGCCGAGGCTGTCGGGCGAGCCGCTGACCAGCGTGCTGCCGATCGCCGATGGCCCGCGCACCGCCGCAAGCCCGGCTTCGACGGCGGGCACCGGCGCCGCCGCGCCCGGCGGCTGGATCATCGTTCCGGCCGGGAACGCTCCCGTGCGGCAGGCATCGAGCAGGAGGATCGTCACCGGCACGTCGCGCGCCAGTTGGTCGAGCACGCCCGAGACCGGGATCAGCGTCTCGCCCGCGCGCGCGGGGGTCGAGAGGTCCGCATCGACGGGCACGAGGTAGTTCTCGCCGCCGGCTTCGATGCCGTGGCCGGAATAGTAGATCAGCGCGACGTCGGCGTGCTTGGCTTCATCCTCGAAATCGGCAATCTCGCCCGAGAGTTTCCGGTCGTCGCCGTCGAGCACGCGGGTCACGTCGAAGCCGAGGTCTTCGAGCAGGTTGTCGATCGCCCGCGCGTCGTTCTTGGGGTTGGCGAGCGGCGCCAGCATCCCCGAATAGGCCGACTGCCCGATGACGAGGGCCACCCCGCGCAAGGGATGATCGTCGGCGCGCCCCGCCGCGACGGACGCCACGAGAGCGAGAACGGCGACAACCAGCCGGATGCGCAGCGACGGTGACAAACGGCCTCCCCGGGTCCGGCGCCTGATAGCGAGACGCTAAGGCAGCATGGCGCCCGGCGCCGGGCAAGTCCGCGCCGGGATTGTGGTGAGCATCAGGCCGGCGCCCCGACCGCCGCGAGGATCGCCTTGATCATCGGTTCCGGCCCCCAGCCGAGGTCCGAATTGGTGAGCCCCATCCGCACCACCACCATTTTTGCCGACGGGATCACCGCCATCGACTGGCCGTCGTGGCCGATGAACCAGTACGTGCCCTTGGGCAGGCCGTAGGTCTTGCCGTCGTCCTCCGTGGGGCCGGTCAGCCAGGTCTGGAGCTCCGAATAGCCGCCCGGCTTGCCGTTCGACGTCTGCATCATCTGAACGAACCCGTCGGGCAGCAGGTTCTGGCCGTGCCACACCCCACCGTCGAGGAGGAACTGGCCGACCTTCGCCCAGTCGCGGGCGGTCGCGTACATGTAGGAGCCGCCCGCGATCGTGCCGCCCTCGTCGGGCTCGGCCACAGCGCTGGTCATCCCGAGCGGATCGAACAGCGCTGTGCGCGGATAGGCGAGCGCCGTCTGCGCGTCGGGCAGCCGGCCGGCCCAGACGCGCGACACCATCATGGCGGTGCCGGTCGAATAACTGAAGGTCGTCCCCGGCGGATGGATCAGCGGGCGCGCGGCCGCGTAGCCCGACATGTCCGGCTCGATGAACAGCATATGGGTGACGTCGGTCACGTCACCGTAGTCTTCGTTGAAGGCGAGGCCGCTGGTCATGTCGAGCAGGTCGCGGAGCGTAATGTCCTTGCGTCCGTCGCCCTGCCATTGCGGAAAGAGCCCGCTGTCGTCGAGGCTGAGCTTTCCCGATTTCATCACCATGCCGAGCAGGATGGCGTTGATCGACTTGCTCATCGACCAGCCGAGCAGCGGCGTGTTGACGTCAAAACCCGCGCCGTAGCGCTCCGCCAGCAGCTTGCCGTCCTTGGCCACGACGATCGCCCGCATCCCCGGGCCGGCAAGCGCCGGGTCCTCGAGGATCTTGGTGATCGCCGGGTCCGACACCGTGGGGCCGTTGCCCTCGGGCCAGGGCTGCTCGGTCTCGGGCGCCACGGCCGGAACCTGCGCAAGGCCGCTGGCGCGCAACGCATCGACCTTGCCGTCCGGTGCGAGCGTGCAGCCGAGCCCCGGCCGATCGATCGCCGTCGCCCGGGCGAAGAGGCCGAGGATGCCAGCGGTCACCGTTCCCCCGTCCCGGTCGACGCTGGCGCGGATCAGCTTGAGCGCCGGATTGCCCGACACCTGCACGTCGACGTTCAGCACGTCTGTCGGGTCGCGATGCGCAAGAAAGACGTTGGAGCAGATGATTTTGGCGGCGTAGCCGTCGGCGATCCGCAAGAGCTCGGGCGGCGCGACGATCAGCCAGCCGGCCACGCCGGCGACCACAACCACCAGGAGTCCGAGCAGCCCGAGCAGGATTTTCCGGATCACCAGCGCCCCTCCCCGACACCGTTTCCGGCACTAGCTATAGCCGAGCGATTTCCCCACCCGCTCAAAATTCTGCGCTTGACAGGTTTGGCTCCGGTGGCGGGTTTGCGGGCGTCCGTCGTCACCGCGTTTCCGGGGCCGAAAATTCCCTTCGGGCGGAGGCGGCTTTAGCGCGGATTCCGAGTGCGGTCTTTGAGCCGCGGCGGGTCCGTGATTCTGCTTTTTTGCGGCTTTGTGAACGCCGGTTTCGCGGTTCGCCGTTGTCCCCGCTATTCACAATCTCTATACTAAATGTAGCGAGAATGGCCCCGTCAGACACTAGCTATTGTCCCTCGCAGCGGTTTCGGTCGTTGACGGGTTTTCTGAATCGGACGAAAGATTTTGACGCTGCGGCGGACGCGTTCCGAGTGCCCGCGGCAACTGAAGTCCTCCCCCAAAGTTCGGCGAAGACCGCGCGAAGGAGGAGGCACGGGGCGGGCCTGAACCGTGGCGAACGGGGTGGGTCTCAGTAAGAGCGTCAAACCTGTGGCGATTGCCGTGGCGGCGGCAGCGGGCGCCTTTCGTCCGCGAACTTTTGGGGACTAAGAACGATGCATATCGAGCGGCGGTACACTGAGGCCAATTCGGGCGCCTATGCGGGGATCGATTTCCGCTCGGCGACGAGCGAGATCCGCAATCCGGACGGCTCCGTCGTGTTCAAGCTCGAGGGCATGCAGGTGCCATCGAGCTGGTCGCAGGTCGCCGCCGACATCCTGGCGCAGAAGTATTTCCGCAAAGCCGGTGTCGCCAAAAAGCTGAAGCGCGTCGAGGAGAACGACGTCCCCTCCTGGCTCTGGCGCTCGGTGCCCGACGAAAAGGCCATGAAGGCCTTGCCCGAGAGCGAGCGCTACGGCTCGGAGACCGACAGCCGCCAGGTCTTCGATCGCCTTGC
>CAYRZM010000205.1:0-3780 GCA_964428685.1 uncultured Devosia sp.
GCCGGCGTGGCGCTCAACCGCGCCCTCGCCGCCACGTTGCCGGCGGGGATCGTGCGCCAGGGCATCGACGGCGCCAACCGCATTGCGCTCAAGTGGCCCAACGATCTGCTGGCCGATGGCGCCAAGCTCGCGGGCATTCTGCTCGAGGCGCAGAAGCGGCCCGACGGCCGCCACGCGGTCGTCATCGGTTTCGGCGTCAATATCGTATCTGCACCCTCCGGGTTGCCCTATCCGGCCACGTCGCTCAACGCGCTCGGCGTCGCGCTTTCGGCCGAAGCGCTGTTCGCGGCGCTCGCCGAAGAGTGGGTGGTCGCCTACGAGCTCTGGGACAACGGCACCAATGTCGGTGATATTCTCCGCCTCTGGCGAGCCTCCGCCGCCGGCATCGGTGCGGAAGTCGCGGTGAGCCGCGACGGCGGCGTTGTGCGGGGCATCTTCGAATCCATCGACGACAGCGGCCGGTTGCTGGTCCGCGCCAACGACAACTCGCTCATCGCGATCACTGCCGGCGACGTGCATTTCGGCGTCACCGCTAGCGTGAGGGCGTGATGCCGGCGCCGTTCCCCGATGAGCTGGTCTTCGTGCCGCTCGGCGGTGTCGGCGAGATCGGCATGAACATGGCCGCCTATGGCTATGGGCCGCGCAATGCGCGCAAGTGGATCGTGGTCGATTGCGGCGTGACGTTCGCAGGTCCCACGCAGCCCGGCATCGAGCTCATCATGGCCGATCCGAGCTTCCTCGAAGACAATGCCGACGACGTGCTTGCCCTGATCCTCACCCACAGCCACGAGGATCACTACGGCGCCGTGCTCGACCTCTGGCCGGCGTTCGACCGGCCGGTCTACGCCACCGCCTTCACCACGGCGATGCTGAGCGCCAAGCGCGCCGCCGACAACATCGTCGACGATGTGAGCGTCATTCCGATGGTGGTCGGCAAGCCGTTCGAGGTCGGCCCGTTCACCGTCGAGGCGGTCAACGTCGCGCATTCCATCCCCGAGAGCTGCGCGCTCGCCATCACCACACCGGTGGGCCGGGTGGTCCACACCGGGGACTGGAAGCTCGATCCACGCCCCATCGCGGCGCCGCCGACCGACGAGGCGCGGTTTCGGGCCCTGGGCGCGGAGGACATTCCGATCGCGCTCATCTGCGACTCGACCAACGCGCTCAAGGACGGCGAGAGCCCGAGCGAAGACGAGGTCGCGGCCACGCTTGCGGCGCTGATCGCCGACGCGCCGCACCGCGTCGCGCTCACGACCTTTGCGTCCAACGTCGGACGGGTCATTTCGATCGCGCGCGCGGCGGCGCGGGCCGGGCGGCAGGTGGTGATGTCGGGCCGGGCGCTGCATCGCATCACGAGCATCGCCCGCGAGTTGGGGATGCTCGAGGGCGTGCCGCCGTTCCTCGACCAGGACGCGTTCAAGACGCTGCCGCGCAACAAGATCGTGGTCCTCTGCACCGGCAGCCAGGGCGAGCCGCGTGCGGCCATCTCGCGCATCGCCCGTGGCGAGCACCCGGCCATCGACCTCAATGCTGGCGACCGCGTGATCTTTTCGTCCTGGGCCATTCCGGGCAACGAGCGCGAAGTCATCGACATCCAGAACCTGCTGATCGATCGCGGCATCGACGTCATCACCCAGCACGACGGGCTCGTCCACACCACCGGCCACCCGCGACGCGAAGAGCTCAAGCGGCTCTACGACTGGCTGAAGCCCCAGACCCTTGTGCCGGTCCACGGCGAGGCGGCCCATCTCGAGGCCCATGCCGCGCTGGGCCGCCAGCATGGCATCGCCAATGTGGTCCACGCGCGCAACGGCGACATGGTGCGGCTCTTTCCCGATGTCATGCACTTTCCGGGCGAAGTGCGGACAGGCGAACTCTACCTCGACGGCAACATCCTCTGCACGCCCGAAGAGAGCGGCGTGAAGGGCCGCCGTCGCCTGAGCTTCGGCGGCCACATCGTGGTCAGCCTGGTGGTCGATGACCGCGGCAGCGTGGTCTCCGGACCAGACCTCGCGGTCGAAGGACTGCCCGAAGTCGAGGACGACGAGGAGTCGATCAGCCAGCTGGTCCGCAACGTGGTGAGCGGCGCGCTCAAGTCGATTCCGCCCAAGCGCCGGGCCGACCCCGATGTGGTCGATGCCGCGCTGCAGCGGGCGGTCCGCGGCGAAATCAACGCCTGGTGGGGCAAAAAGCCCAATGTCACGGTGTTCGTCCACCGCCTATGGCGTCCATTGCCTGATCGGCCAGACTTGCCGCCGGCGGGCAAGATCGCGCACAAGATGGTCCGATGATCGCTCCCGCCACCTTCCTTGCCATCTATTTCGTCGTCTGGTGGATGTGCCTATTCCTGGTGCTGCCCTTCGGCGTCCGCAACCAGGTGGATACGGGCGAATATGTGCAGGGCACCGAGCGCGGGGCGCCGCTCAATCCGATGTGGTGGCGGCGCGTGCTGTGGACGACCCTGCTCTCCGTCCCGGTCACCCTGATCCTGCTCTGGGCGGTCAGCAACCCGACGCTGCAGCGCTACTGGAGCTGAGCGTGGGAGCGTTCCGCTTCCAGATCCTGGGGGCCGGGCGCGGCGGGACCAGCCTCCTCGGCGGCCTTGTCGATGCCCATCCGGCTTGCGACGTGCATTTCGAGACCTTCGCGATCGAGGCGCTGATGGGCCGCAACTATGCCACGCCCCGGATGCCGCTCGCGCAGCGCACCGCGGCACGGATCGAGCGCTTTCGTGCTTTGTGCGAGGCCGCGGCCGCCGCGACGTCCAAGCCGCTGTTCGGGCACAAGACCACCACCGAGCAGGTTCTCGGCCTCGGCGATCCGCCCGCGGCCGACGCGGACTCCTTCGACCCTGTCGCCGCCTATGTCGCGGCGTTCCGCGACCTTTTGACCATCTTCATCGTCCGCGACGGGCGCAGCTGCATTCCGTCCAAGATGCGGCGGGTCGGCATGCCGCTCGACAGGGCCATCGCCCGCTGGAAGTTTTCGGTCGACCTGCTGCGTCGGCTGCGCGACCAGGACGCGACGCTTCACGTCCTCAAGATGGAGGACCTGATCACCGACGGGCCCCGGGAGCTTGCGGGAGTCTGCGGCGCGCTCGGGATTGGCTACGATCCCGCCATGCTGACGGGAACCCGGAGCCGGAAGATGCTCCCTGAATATCGTCGCGACAGTCTCGACGGCGCCCCCGTTGCCGTCGCTGCCGATCCGGAATGGGTCGGCGAAATCGCCGCGGAGCTCGATTATCTGGGTTATCGCGCCTGACGGCGCGTCCGTCACACGGCCGTCGCTTCTGCCCGTCAAAAGAAAAAGCAGGGCGCGAGCCCTGCCTTGAATAGTTTGACGACAATACGCTGGTCTTAGGCACGCGATGAAGCGGCGGCCAGCGCTCCTCCCTTGACGTTGTCGACGTCCGGCGGCTTCGAGGCCGCCTGTAATTTATTGCGCCGGACCCTAACAAGGCCGGTGCGTACTGTCACCTAGATTCTGCGACCTTTTTCCCTTCGGCGCGAGGCTGGACACGGCTTGACCGTTGCGGTTTGACTACGCCGCGATCGGGCCCCGAGTCGGCGGCCGCCAAGGGGTTTTCATGCGTCTCAGCCGCTACTTCCTGCCCACGCTCCGGGAGTCGCCGAAGGAAGCCGAGATCGTCTCGCACCGGCTGATGCTCAGGGCCGGCATGATCAAGCAGGAGGCCGCCGGCTCCTATGCCTGGCTGCCGCTGGGCTTCAAGGTGCTGCAGAAGATCGTCCGCATCGTCGAGGAGGAGCAGAACCGCGC
>CAYRZM010000206.1:0-32410 GCA_964428685.1 uncultured Devosia sp.
CCCGCGCCCGCCGCCGCCCCGGCAGTGCCGCAGCCCGCGCCGCGCCCGGCGCCCGCTCCTGCCCCCACGCCCGCGCCCGCCCCGGTTGCGCGCGGTCCCGTCGCGCAGGCGGACGAGGCGCGCGAGGAGCATGTGCGGATGACGCGCCTCCGCCTCACCATCGCGCGCCGGCTCAAGGATGCGCAGAACACCGCGGCCATGCTCACCACCTTCAACGAGGTGGACATGAAGCCGGTGATGGACCTGCGCGCGTCCTACAAGGACATGTTCGAGAAAAAGCACGGCGTGAAGCTCGGCTTCATGGGCTTTTTCACCATGGCCGTGGTGCATGCGCTCAAGGAGATCCCCAACGTCAACGCCGAGATCGACGGCGAGGAGATCATCTACAAGAACTACGCCCATATCGGCGTCGCCGTGGGCACCGACCGCGGCCTCGTCGTCCCGGTGGTGCGCGATGCCGACAGGCTCGGGATCGCCGGCATCGAAAAGGAGATCACCCGGCTGGGCAAGCTCGCCCGCGACGGCCAGCTCTCGATGGCCGACATGCAGGGCGGCACCTTCACCATCTCGAACGGCGGCGTTTACGGCTCGCTGATGTCGACCCCCATCCTCAACGCCCCGCAGTCGGGGATCCTCGGCATGCACAAGATCCAGGACCGGCCGGTGGTCGTCGGCGGGCAGGTGGTGGTGCGGCCGATGATGTATCTCGCGCTCAGCTACGACCACCGCATCGTCGACGGCAAGGAAGCGGTGACCTTCCTCGTTCGCGTCAAGGAATCGCTCGAGGCGCCGGAGCGCCTGGTCCTCGACCTCTAGGGATGACGCCTTCATGGTTCGACACGCTCACCATGAGGGCTTCCGAAGCCCGATGCCTGTTGAGAACCTCATGGTGAGCCCGTCGAACCACGAGGTTCGGGTTCGCGAGACCTGCAATGGCTAAGAACGGCGTTCTCGTCGTCACCGGCGGCAGCCGCGGCATCGGCGCCGCCACGGCGCGGCTTGCGGCGGCGCGCGGCTGGTCCGTGGTCGTCAACTACATGAGCGACGTCACAGCGGCGGAAGCGGTCACTGCCGATATCCGCAAGGCGGGCGGCGACGCCATCGCGGTGCGCGGCGATGTCGGGGTGCCCGAGGATGTCGAGCACATCTTCCGCGCCGCCGACCGGCTGGGGCCGCTCGGCGGCCTCGTCAACAACGCCGGCGCCGCCGGTTCGCCGCTCCGGGTCGCGGACCTCACGGCCGAGCGGCTCGCCGAAACCTTCCGCACCAACGTCGCCGGCTCCTTCCTCTGCGCGCAGGCCGCCATCCGGCGGCTTTCGACAAAGTCGGGCGGCAGCGGCGGCGCCATCGTCAACCTCACTTCGGCGGCGGCCCGCATCGGCGGCGCGGGCATGTATGTCGACTACGCCGCCGCCAAGGGCGCCATCGACACCTTCACCGTGGGCCTTGCGCTCGAAGTCGCGGGCGAAGGCATCCGCGTCAACGCCGTGCGGCCGGGCATCATCGACACCGATTTCCACGCCCGCAGCGGCGAGCCAGACCGCGCGAAGCGCCTCGCGGCGCTGGTGCCGCTGGCGCGCCCCGGCACCGCCGACGAGGTCGCCAATACCGTGCTGTGGCTCCTTTCGAGCGAGGCGTCCTACCTCACCGGCAGCATCCTCGACGTCACCGGCGGGCGGGGCGTGTTCGGGTGAGTCTCGAGCTCTGGCTGCTGGTCGCGAGCCTTGTCGTCTACGGGCTCTATCTGGGCGCGCAGTCTCTGATCTTCCGCTGGCACTACGGCATCGAATTCGCGGCCACGGCCCGCGACGCGCCGCCGCCGCAGGGCGCGCTCCTCGGCCGCGCCGAGCGGGCGCTGCGCAACTTCAACGAGACCTATGTGCCCTTCGTGGTGATGCTGCTCATCGCGCATCTTGCCGATCGCAACGACCCGCTCGTGCTCTGGGGTGCCGGCCTTTGGTTCGCCGGGCGGCTCGCCTATCTGCCGCTCTATCTCGTCGGCGTCTTTCTCGTCCGCAGCCTCGTCTGGTGCGTCATCGGGCTTGGGCTCGGGCTGATGTTCTTCGGCCTCGTGTTCTAGCCAGCGCGGGCAGCAGCGACTACATAGAGGCAACGCAAATCAGGGGCTTTCCATGGCGGACCAGTTCGACCTCACGGTGATCGGCTCGGGGCCGGGTGGCTATGTCTGCGCCATCCGCGCCGCGCAGCTCGGCATGCGGGTCGCCGTGGTCGAGAAATGGCCGACCTTCGGCGGCACCTGCCTCAACATCGGCTGCATCCCGTCCAAGGCGCTGCTCTATGCCACCGAGCAGTTCGAAGAGGCGGAGCACAATTTCGCGCATCTGGGCATCGATGTCGGCGCGCCCACGGTCAATCTCGGCCAGATGATGACGCACAAGGACGAGACCGTCGCCGCCAACGTCAACGGCGTCTCCTTCCTGTTCAAGAAGAACAAGATCACGACCTTCCAGGGCACCGGCGCGCTCGCCGGCCCGGGCAAGGTCGCGGTCACCGCCGACAAGGGCGCGACCCCGCAGATCATCGAGACGCGGCACATCGTCATCGCCACGGGCTCGGTCCCGGCAACGCTCCCCGGCATCGAGATCGACGAGGAGCGGATCGTCACCTCCACCGGGGCGCTGTCGCTCGGCGCCGTGCCCGAGCGGCTCCTCGTTATCGGCGCCGGCGTCATCGGGCTCGAGCTCGGCTCGGTCTGGGCGCGGCTCGGCGCCAAGGTGACGGTGGTCGAGTTCCTCGACCGGATCCTGCCCGGCATGGACAGCGAGGTGGCGCGGCAGTTCCAGCGCATCCTCCAGAAGCAGGGCTTCGATTTCCGCCTCTCGACCAAGGTCAAGTCGATCGACCGGCAGGACGATGGCTCGCTCACCGCCCGGCTCGAGCCCGCGGCGGGCGGCGACATGACCCTCCTCGATGCCGACGTGGCGCTGGTCGCGATCGGCCGCAAGCCCTTCACCGAAGGCCTGGCGCTGCTCGAAGCCGGGGTCGAGATGGACAATCGCGGCCGCATCGTCGTCGGCCCCGGCTACGGCACCAATGTCGAGAACGTCTATGCCATCGGCGATGTGATCGCCGGCCCGATGCTCGCCCACAAGGCCGAGGACGAGGGCATCGCGGTGGCCGAGATCGTCGCCGGGCAGGCCGGCCACGTGAACTACGGCGCCATCCCCGCGGTGGTCTACACCAACCCCGAGATCGCCTCGGTCGGCAAGACCGAGGACGAGCTCAAGGCGGCCGGCATCGACTACAAGGTCGGCAAGTTCCCCTTCACCGCCAACGGCCGCGCCAAGGCGATGCTGGCGACGCAGGGTTTTGTGAAGGTCCTCGCCGACGTCGCCACCGACCGCGTGCTGGGCGCCCACATCATCGGCAAGAACGCGTCCGAGATGATCGAGGCGCTGACGGTGCTGCTCGAATTCGGCGGCTCCGCCGAAGACCTCGCCCGCACCACCGCTCCCCACCCCACCCTCAGCGAAGCCATCCGCGAAGCCGCCCTGATGTGCGGCGACGGGGCGATTCATATATAGTACCGCCATGCGCGATATCAGTCGGGAAACGTTGCTTGCGGAGCTTCGGGCTTTGAGAGGTGATCTCGAGCAGGAGGGGGTCACGCGCATGGACCTCTTCGGGTCGCGTGCCCGACGCGACAATCGCGCCGACAGCGATATCGATCTGGTCATCGAGATCGATGAAAACCGCAAATTCTCCGTCCTCAACCTGATCGGTGTCGAGCACAAGATCGAAGACTCGATCGGCGTGCCTGCGAACCTGTTCATGCGGAGAAGCCTCGACGCATCCTTCATGACCGAAGTTCGCCGTGACGAAGTGTCGGTGTTCTAGTGGCCGGCCGCTCGGTCTTCCGCGCCCGAGACATCAAGCAGAGCATCGTGAATATCCGCGAGCTTCTCGCCGGTCGCGACTTTGACGATCTCTACGACGACCGGAACAGCCGGGCCGCCTTCGAGCGCTATCTTGAGATCCTGAGCGAAGCGTCGCGATCCATTCCCCAGAGCTGGAGGGTGCAGTTCGGACCGGACCTGCCCTGGCGGCAGATCGCCGATCTCGGCAACCAGCTGCGGCACGCCTACCACCGCACGGACACGAAGTCCCTGTGGCTGCTCTACGAGAACGATCTCGCTCCGCTCGAGGCCGCCATCGATGCGATGCTGGCGGCGCACGATCACGACGATCCCTAGGCCCCGCTGGCGCCCGCCTCCGCTTCGAGCCGCGCCGCGGCTTTGGCCTTGGTGTCGGCGCGGCCGAACCAGAGCGCGCCGGCGAGCACCATGGCCGTGCCGATCGCATGGTACACCGTGAACGGCTCGCCCAGCACGGCCACCGCGATGGCGATGGTCACCAGCGGACCGAAGGCGCCGGTCACCGAGGCGGCGCGGGCGCCGATGCGGGCGATGCCGGTGTTCAAAAGGAACGAGGGGATCACGGTGCCGACGAGCCCGAGGCAGAGCCCGTAGATCCAGACCGGCTGCGGCAGCGCCGCCCAGCTGCCGAGCCCGTGCTGCACGCTCGAATGGGTGATCGAGCAGGCGCCGGCCGCGATCATGGCGATGCAGGTGAAGAGGCCCGAGCCGATATGGGTCATCTGCTGCTTGGCGAAATGCTGGTAGAGCGCGAAAGTGATGGCCGAGCCGAGGATCAGCAGCGTGCCCACCACCAGCCCGTCGGGGTCGGTGGCGAGGTTCCAGCCGAAGATCACCAGCAGGCCGGCATAGGCGAGCAGCATGCCAGGAACGACGCTCCAGCTCATCCGGTCGCCGAAGAACCAGACGCCGAAGATCAGCCCGAAGAACGGATAGGTGAAGAGCACCAGCCGCTCATATTGCGCGGTCGTGAAGTTGAGCCCGGCGAAATCGAGAAAGCTCGAGACGTAGTAGCCGAGGATGCCCACCGCCATGCTGGCCAGCACCACCCGCCAGTTGAGCCGCGCCCGCGCCGCCGGGTCGCGCAGCAGCCAGGCAAGGATCGCGGCATAGACCGGCACCGCCACCAGCATGCGCAGCGCCAGCACCGTCTCGGTGCCCACGCCATACTGGTAGGCGAGCTTGATGAAGATGCCCTTTGTCGAAAACAGCGCGGCGCCGCTGATGGCGAAGCCGTAGCCCAGAAGGTCGGGGGAACTGGAAGCGGTGGTGGTGGGCGAAGTCATCGGGGTCTCTCTCGCCCCGCCCAGATCACCGGTTGCCCGCGCCTCTGAGGCGGGGCCGGTTGCGTGGGATCAGCCGCGCGCACCGGTCCCGAAGGAGCCGGTAATAAGGATGGCGATGCGGGCGCGTGCGGACATGGAGGTGCGATAGCGGGCAGACGCGCGGATGTAAAGCGCTGGCACGAATGCTGCCGCCTCTCCCTCCCCCGCGTGGGGAGGGTAGCGAAACTTGAGCCGAAGGCTCTAGCGGAGCTGGGTGGGGGAGTCGCAGTCGGCGTGGTGTGCCCGGAGACTCCCCCACCCCGGCTTGCTCGTTCGCTGACGCTCACAAGCGCGCCGCCCTCCCCACGCGGGGGAGGGAGAGGCGGGCGCGGTGGGACGATCTCCACACCGCGCGTCCCCCCCACCGCGTGTCATCCCGGCGAAAGCCGGGACCATCTCTCCTCGGGCGCGAGCATCACCATGGATTCCCCCTTTCGCGGGAATGACACCGTGGATGAATTGGCCACGCGCCCATCCCCGCTCGCCCCAGCGGTTCCAGCCCTCTCCGCGATTCTCGCCACCACTTATCCACCCCCTTCCCACCTCCCGTATATTCCCTCCACCTCGTCCGCACGGACGGCAGTCGACGGCGAACGACGCGAACGGGGCCGGTAGGCGTGAGGGATCGTCCCCTTGCGAGGTTTGGGCTTAACGCTGGCGGCAGGACTCGCCAGCCTGAACCCCACTCCGAAATCCTGCCGCCCGCGAGGCCGTGTGCCTCATAAATATCCCAAGGGGCGCACGCGCCTCGCGGGCGCCGTCCACCGGGGACGGCAGAAAGGACCAGACAATGACCGGGCGTTTCGGCGCGCCGGGCGCTGCGGCACGCCCGTCAGCCGCGCGGGTGGGCCGCGCGATAGGCGTCGAGCAGCCGCTCGGTGTCGACGGCAGTGTAGATCTGCGTGGTCGAGAGCGAGGCGTGGCCGAGCAGTTCCTGGATGGCGCGGAGGTCGCCGCCCCGGCCGAGGAGGTGCGTGGCGAACGAGTGCCGCAGCGCGTGCGGCGTCGCCGAGGCCGGCAGCCCGAGCGCCCCGCGCAGCTGCGCCACCCGCAGCTGGATCAGCCGTGGCGACAGCACGCCGCCCTTGATGCCGCGAAAGAGTTTCTGGCTCGGCGTCAGCTTGAACGGGCAGAGCCCGACATAGGTCTCGACCGCCTGCCGCACCGGTTCGATCAGCGGCACCAGCCGTGTCTTGCCGCCCTTGCCTGTGACGCGGAGCGCCGTGCCTTCGAGGTCGGCGCGGCTCAGGCTCAGCGCTTCGGAGATGCGGAGGCCCGCGCCGTAGCAGAGGGTCAGCACCGCCATGTCGCGCGCCGCGACCCAAGGGCGCTCCTCGATCTCGCTGGTCGTCGTGATTGCCGCCTTGGCCTCGCGCACAGTCAGGGCGCGCGGCAGCGATTTCTTCGCCCTGGGGCTGCGCAGCGTGTTGAGCGCTTCCGTCGCGAGCACCCCTTCGCGCTCGAGGAAACGCAGGAAGCTCTTGATCGCGCTCAGCGCCCGCGCCAGCGAGCGGGCTTCGATCCCGTCCTCGCGGCGGCGCGCGAGGAAGGCGCGGAAGTCGGCGGCGCGCAGCTCGCCCAGCATCGCCAGCGTCACCGGACCCCCGGCGTGCGGCCCGAGGAAATTGAGGAACTGGCCGAGGTCGCGGCCATAGGCCTCGAGCGTCTTGGGCGCGAGGCGGCGGACGCTGCCGAGGTCGCGGGTCCAGGCGGCAACGAGGCCGGTCACCTGATCGTCGGCGATGAGGGCAACGGACATGCGGCGAGCCTAGACGGATTCGGTTACCCGAATGTGCTCGGGGCGCACACCGATGCCGACGATGCGCGCCGGGATGCTGCGGAAGGTCTTGCTCGAGGCGAGCAGCTTGAGGAGCTCCGGCGCGTGGAGCTTGCTGTCGCTCGACAGCAGCCGGTCGAGCAGCTGGTACTGGATGAACACCTGGCCGGCCTGGATCACCTTCATCGGAAATTCCCGCCGCCGCTACACGGCCTCGAGATCGGCTGGCGTCAGCGTGTGATGAAGCAGCGGCCCGGCGAGGATGTTGGCGGTGGCCACGGCATCCTGCACGGCGAGATTGATGCCGACCCCGCCGATCGGCGACATGGCGTGCGCGGCATCGCCGATGGCGAGAAGGCCCGGCTTGAACCACCGGGTCAGCCGGTCGACGGTGACCGTCAGCAGCTTCACGTCGCTCCAGCCGCCGATGTCGCCGAGGCGGTCGCCGAGGAACGGCGCCAGCGCGCCCACGCTTTGGCGGAAGGCGGCGATGTCGCCGGCCATCAGCGTTTTCGCCCCGCCCTTGCGGATGACGTAGGCGCACTGCCAGTAGCTCGTGCGGTTCAGCATCACCATCAGGTGGCCGGCGTCGGCGTGGCCGAAGGTGTCCATCGGGTCGCTGTCGCGGCGGCCGATGCGGAACCACAAGACGTCTATCGGCGCGCCCTGGTCCTCGACCTCGAGGCCGGCGGCGTCGCGCAGCACCGAATGCCGGCCATCGGCGGCGACGGTGAGCGCCGCGCGGATGTCGCCGCCGGTGGTGCGCGCCCCGACCACGACGCCGTTCTCCTCGACAAGGCCGGTGGCCGCCGTGTTCATCATCAGATGGAAGGTCGGCAGCTTCTTTGCGTGGTCGGCGAGGAAATCGAGGAAATCCCACTGCGGCATCAGCGCGATGAACTTGCAGTGGGTGTTGAGGCGGCTGAAATCGGCGATCTCGACCCGGTCGTCGCCGAGCTGCGCCGACAGGTGCGTCACCTCGTCGTGCGGCCGGGCGAGGAACTCATCGAGCAGCCCGAGCTCATAGATGAGCTCGAGGGTCGAGGGGTGAACGGTGTCGCCGCGGAAATCGCGCAGGAAGTCGCCGTGCTTTTCGAGCACGGTGACGTCGATGCCGGCGCGGGCCAGCAGGAAGCCCAGCATCATGCCGGCCGGGCCGCCGCCGGCGATGCAACAGGTGGTCGAGAGTGCGGTTGTCATGGCATGACGCTAGCGCAAACGGAGACGCCCGATGCCGATAAATCCGATCACATTGCCGAGCGGCGAGACCGTGCCGGCGCTGGGGCAGGGCACCTGGAAGATGGGCGAGAGCCGCAATGCCCGGGCCCGCGAGGTCAAGGCGCTGCAGCTCGGCCTCGATCTCGGCATGACGCTCATCGACACCGCCGAGATGTATGCGAGCGGCACGGCGGAGGAGATCACCGGCGAGGCCATCGCCGGCCGGCGCGACGGTGTGTTCGTGGTCTCCAAGGTGATGCCCTCGAACGCGAGCCGCGCCGGCACCGTCGCCGCCTGCGAGCGGAGCCTCAGGCGGCTCCGCACGGACCGCATCGATCTCTACCTGCTCCACTGGCCGAGCCACCACCCGCTCGCCGAGACCGTCGCCGGCTTCGAGGCGCTCAAGGCGTCGGGCAAGATCCGGCACTGGGGCGTGTCGAACTTCGACGTGAGCGACATGGAAGAGCTCTTGTCCGTGGGCGGGGTGGGCGTCGCCGCCAACCAGGTGCTCTACAACCTCACCCGGCGCAGCATCGAATACGATCTCTTCCCCTGGTCGGCGAAGCATCATGTGCCGATCATGGCCTATTCGCCCGTCGAGCAGGGACGCCTCGCGCGCTCGCGCGAGCTGGGCGCCATCGCCAAAGCCCGCGGCGCGACGCCGGCACAGGTCGCCCTGGCGTTCACACTGCTGCGCGACGACGTCATCTCCATTCCCAAGGCGAGCGATCCGGCGCATGTGCGCGACAACCGCGCGGCGGCCGACATCGTGCTCACGCCGGCCGAGATCGCGGCACTCGACGCCGCGTTCCCGCGGCCGCGGCGCAAGGGCTCGCTGGAAATGCTCTAGATGAAAGGATCGTAGGCCCATTGCAGCAGCGCCTGGCGCTGCCGCGGGCGGCAGCTCAGGTCGTGCGGGTCGCAGTTGTGCCGCACCTGCGCGGCGTGACGGGCAAAGCTCCGCCACCGCGCGATCTGCTTGGCGTCCACGTCGGCGATGCGCCGGCCGAGATAGTAGCGGCAGTACCACTGGAACCAGCCGCGCGGATCGGGGTCGATGATCCAGCCCTTCTGCCGCCAGACCGACAGCGGCTGCCGGCTCTTGATGCCGAAGGCGTTGAGGCTCGGATCGGGGGTGTCGCTGAGTCGGGCGCTCCGGAACCAGCTTTCGGGAAACTCGCCGCGGCAGTCGTTGAGGTATTTTCCCTCGAACACGCCGTGGCGAAGCATTTCGGCGGGGGTCAGGGCCGGATCGAAGCCCGGGTCGAAGCTGCGGCCGGTCGGCGCCGTCAGCGTGTAGCGGTAGCCCCGCTGCATCCGGTCGTTGACGGTGATGACGTCGCCGATGGCCATGAGGCGCCTCCCGCTCCGACGGCAGTTACGGGAAAGCGGGCGGATCGGTTTTCCGGCGGGATGAAGAATCACCTTGCGCCACCTATGTTCGACGTGAACAAAGCAAGCACGAATGGACGAGATCACAGACATCGCCGCCGTGATGGTGAGCGTCTCCGTCGAGGGGCCGTATTCCTATCGCGTGCCGCACGGTCAGAGCGTGGTGCGCGGCTCGATCGTCGCCGTGCCGCTGGTCGGGCGGCTGACGCTGGGCGTCGTCTGGGGCCGGCCGACCGACAACTTCGCCCACAACCGTCTCAAGGACATCGAACACATCTACGATGCCGCCCCGCTCAGCGAAGAGCTGCTGCGCACCATCGACTGGGTGAGCCGCTACACGCTGGCGCCGCCGGGCCTCGTGCTCCGCTCGGTGCTGCGCTCGAGCGAAGCGCTCGGTCCGGAGCGCAACGTCACCGCCTTCCGCCGCACCGGGCTCATCCCCGAACGGATGACGCCGGCGCGCGAGCGGGTGCTCGAGATGGTGGGCGACGGGCTCGCCTGGGCCAAGACCGCCATCGTCGGGGCGAGCGGCGTGTCGCCGGCGGTGGTCGAGGGTCTCGAAAAAGCGGGTGCGCTCGAGCGGCTCGAGATTGCCGCGCCGCCGGTGGTGCTGCCGCCCGATCCGGGCGCATCGCCGCCGACGCGGAGCGAGGGCCAGGCGGCGGCGCTCGCCCGCATCCGCGCGCTCGATCCCCAAAAGTTCGGCGTGGCGCTGCTCGACGGCGTCACCGGCTCGGGCAAGACTGAGGTGTTCTTCGAGGCCGTGGCCGACACGCTCCGCGCCGGCAGGCAGGCGCTGGTGCTTCTGCCCGAGATCGCGCTCACCCACTCCTTCCTCGACCGCTTCGCGCGCCGCTTCGGCACGCGGCCGGCCGAGTGGCATTCGGACATGACACCGGCGCAGCGCACCCGCACCTGGCGCGGCATCAACGACGGCGCGGTCCGTGCGGTAGTGGGCGCGCGCTCGGCGCTGTTCCTGCCGTTCCACGAGCTCGGGCTCATCGTCCTCGATGAGGAGCATGACGGCGCCTACAAGCAGTCCGACGGGGTCAACTACCACGCCCGCGACATGGCGGTGGTGCGGGCCCGCTTCGCCGAAGCGCGAGTCATCCTCAGCTCGGCGACGCCGTCGGTCGAATCGCGCAACAACGCCAATTCCGGCCGCTACAGCCACGTGCAGCTCACCTCGCGCTTCGCCGAGGCGGCGCTCCCCGACATCACCGCGCTCGACATGCGCGAGGAGCCGCCCGACAAGGGCCAGTGGATCGCCCCGCGGCTGGCGCGCGAGGTGTTTGCCACCCTCGACCGCGGCGAGCAGGCGCTGTTGTTCCTCAACCGGCGGGGCTATGCCCCGCTCACCCTCTGCCGGGCCTGCGGCCACCAGTACCAGTGCCCCGATTGCGACGCCTGGCTGGTCGAGCACCGCTTCCGCGGCGTCCTCATGTGCCACCATTGCGGCCACGAGCAGCGGCGCCCGACGACCTGCTCGGAATGCGGCACCGCCGACTCGCTCATCCCGATCGGGCCGGGCATCGAGCGGGTGGCCGAAGAAGTGGCGGCGCGCTTCCCGGATGCACGCACGGTGATCCTTTCATCCGACATGGGCTCGAACGCGCAATTGCGCGACCGCTTCACCGAGATCGAGCGGGGCGACTACGATCTCGTCATCGGCACCCAGCTGGTCGCCAAGGGGCACCATTTCGAAAAGCTCACCCTCGTGGGCGTCCTCGATGCCGATCTCGGCCTCGCCCACGGCGATCCGCGGGCGGCGGAAAAGACCTTCCAGCTCCTGACCCAGGTCACCGGCCGCGCCGGGCGCGCCAGCAAGGCCGGCCGCGCCTTCCTCCAGACCTGGCATCCGGCGCATCCGGTGATGGAGGCGATGGTCAAGCAGGACCGCGAGGCCTTTTATGCGCACGAGCTCGAAGTGCGCGCGGCCGGAGGCTTGCCGCCTTTCGGCCGGCTCGCAGCGCTGATCGTTTCGGCCAATGCGCAGGAGGAGGCGATGGGCTTTGCCCGCACGCTTCTCGGCGCCGCGCCGCAGGCCGAGGGGTTGCGGCTCTTTGGTCCGGCCGACGCGCCGGTCGCGATGGTGCGCGGCCGCCATCGCGTGCGGCTGCTGGCGCAGAGCCCGCGCGACTTCGACCTCTCGGGCTATGTGCGCTTCTGGCTCACCAGCGCGCCGCCCGCCAAGGGCAATCTGCGGGTCCAGGTCGACATCGATCCGGTGAGCTTTTACTGAGTCGGGGCAAGGCTTTGCGCACTGCGACAATGACGGCGAAAAAGCCCCGTTTCCGCGCCTTGCGCAGCCTTGTTGCGCCATGTTAGAGGGGGCGCGGTTTCGGGGCCCCGTGGGCACGCTCCGGACCCTCATAAGCGCCGGTAATCGCCCGTTTCGCGCGGGTTCGACGTAGCACCAGCAACAGAGGAAAGTGCGGCCTTGGCAGAGCAGAATTCGGTGCTGACCCAGATCGCGCGACCGTATGCGTCGGCGCTGTTCGATCTCGCCAGATCCGAAAATTCGCTCGCGGCGGTCGAGGCCGGCCTTGCGGGGCTGCAGGCCCTCAGCGCCGAGAGCGCCGATTTCCGCCGCTTCCTCCGCTCGCCGGTGATCAGCGCCGATGCCAAGTCGGGCGCCGCCGAGGCGATCCTTGCCAAAGCCAACCTCTCGCCCACAGTCGCCAATTTCGTGAAGGTCGTCGCCCGCAACGGGCGGCTGTTCGCGCTGCCGGCGATCATTACGCAGTTCCAGGAACTGGCCGCCGGTGAACGCGGCGAAGTTTCCGCCGACGTCACCTCTGCCGCGCCGCTCAGCGATGCGCAGCGGAGCAGCCTTGCCGCCACGCTCAAGAGCCGGATCGGCAAGACCGTCACCCTCGCCGAACATGTCGATCCCAGCCTGATCGGCGGCCTTGTGGTCAAGGTCGGCTCGCAGATGATCGACTCGTCCCTCAAAACCAAGCTGACGGCGATCAAGATCGCCATGAAAGAGGTCGGATAATGGACATCAAAGCCGCTGAAATCTCGGCCATCCTCAAGGACCAGATAAAGAATTTCGGCCAGGAAGCCGAGGTCAGCGAAGTCGGCCAGGTGCTGAGCGTCGGCGACGGCATCGCCCGCGTCTATGGCCTCGACAACGTGCAGGCCGGCGAGCTGGTCGAGTTCCCGGGCGGCATCAAGGGCATGGCGCTCAACCTCGAGACCGACAATGTCGGCGTCGTGATCTTCGGCGCTGACCGCGGCATCAAGGAAGGTGACACCGTCAAGCGGACCGGCGCCATCGTCGATACGCCGGTGGGCAAGGGCCTGCTCGGCCGCGTCGTCGATGCGCTGGGCAACCCGATCGACGGCAAGGGTCCGATCCAGTTCACCGAGCGCCGCCGCGTCGACGTCAAGGCGCCGGGTATCCTGCCGCGCAAGTCGGTGCACGAGCCGATGTCGACCGGCCTCAAGGCGATCGATGCGCTGATCCCGATCGGCCGCGGCCAGCGCGAGCTCATCATCGGCGACCGCCAGACCGGCAAGACCGCGGTGATCCTCGACACCTTCCTCAACCAGAAGCCGGCGCACCAGGCCAACGCGTCCGAGACCGACAAGCTCTACTGCATCTACGTCGCCGTCGGGCAAAAGCGGTCGACCGTCGCGCAGTTCGTCAAGGTGCTCGAGGACAACGGCGCGCTCGAATATTCGATCGTCATCGCCGCCACCGCGTCCGATCCGGCGCCGATGCAGTTCCTTGCGCCGTTCACCGGCTGCGCCATCGGCGAGTATTTCCGCGACAACGGCATGCACGCCGTGATCGCCTATGACGACCTCACCAAGCAGGCCGTCTCCTACCGCCAGATGTCGCTGCTGCTGCGCCGTCCGCCGGGCCGCGAAGCCTATCCGGGCGACGTGTTCTACCTCCATTCGCGCCTGCTCGAGCGCGCCGCCAAGCTCAACGAAGACCATGGGCTCGGCTCGCTCACCGCGCTGCCGGTGATCGAGACGCAGGCCAATGACGTGTCGGCCTACATTCCGACCAACGTGATTTCGATCACCGACGGCCAGATCTTCCTCGAGACCAACCTCTTCTTCCAGGGCATCCGCCCGGCGGTGAACGTCGGCATCTCGGTTTCCCGCGTGGGCGGCAACGCCCAGATCAAGGCGATGAAGCAGGTGGCCGGCTCGCTCAAGGGCGAGCTCAGCCAGTACCGCGAGATGGCGGCCTTCGCCCAGTTCGGCTCCGACCTCGACGCGGCGACGCAGCGCCTCCTCAACCGTGGCGCCCGCCTCACCGAGCTCCTCAAGCAGCCGCAGTTCTCCCCGCTCAAGCCCGAGGAAGAGATCGCGGTGATCTTTGCCGGCGGGCAGGGCTATCTCGATGATCTGCCGGTCAGTCAGGTCGGTCCGTTCGAGCGCGGCCTGCTCGGCGCGCTGCGCAGCAAGAACCAGGACATCTTGACCAAGATCGCCACCGAAAAGAGCCTCAGCGACGATCTGCGCGCGCAGCTCAAGGCGGCGATCGAAGCCTTCAAGAAGACCTTCACGGCCTAAGAGCAAGAGACCCGCGACGCGATGCCCTCGCTAAAGGACCTCAAGAACCGGATCGCCTCGGTCAAGTCGACCCAGAAGATCACCAAGGCCATGCAGATGGTGGCCGCGGCGAAGCTGCGCCGGGCGCAGGAAGCGGCCGTCGCCGCGCGGCCCTATGCCGAGCGGATGACGCAGGTCCTCGCCTCGCTGGGCGCGGCCTATGCCGGCCGCACGGACGCGCCGGCACTCCTCGGAGGCACGGGCAAGGACCAGGTGCACCTGCTCGTTGTTGCCACCGGCGAGCGCGGGCTCGCGGGCGGCTTCAACTCCTCGATCGCGCGGCTCGCCCGCGACACCGCCAACCGCCTGCTCAGCGAAGGCAAGACCGTCAAGATCCTGACGGTCGGCCGTAAGGGCAATGACATCCTCAAGCGCCAGTTCGCGAGCAACATCGTTGACACGATGACGTTCCGCGAGGTGCGTCAGCTGGGCTATGTCAACGCGCAGAGCGTCGGCCAGAAGATCCTCGACATGTACGCCAACGGCGAGTTCGACGTGGCGACGCTGTTCTTTGCGACCTTCCGGTCGGTGATCGCGCAGATCCCGACGGCGCTGCAGCTGATCCCCGCCAAGTTCGACGCCGCGACCACCGGCGAAGGGTCAGTCAGCTACGACTACGAGCCGGACGAAGAGGCGATCCTCAACGATCTTTTGCCGCGCAACATCTCGGTGCAGGTGTTCCGCGCGCTGCTCGAGAACAATGCGTCGTTCTTCGGCGCACAGATGAGCGCGATGGACAATGCGACGCGCAACGCCGGCGACATGATCAAGCGGCTGACGCTGGTCTACAACCGCCAGCGTCAGGCGCAGATCACCAAGGAACTGATCGAAATCATTTCGGGCGCGGAAGCGCTCTAAAGAGGAAGGCTATTTCAATGGCAAAAGCAGCGAAGGCTCCCGTGGCGATGGGTGCGACCGACAAGGTGGTTGGCCGCGTCAGCCAGGTGATCGGCGCCGTGGTGGACGTCAGCTTCGACGATCACCTGCCCGCCATTCTCAATGCGCTCGAGACCGTCAACAACGGCAACCGGCTGGTGCTCGAAGTGGCGCAGCATCTGGGCGAAAACGCCGTGCGCACCATTGCGATGGACACGACCGAAGGCCTCGTCCGCGGTGCCGAAGTCACCGACACCGGCAACCCGATCTCGGTTCCGGTCGGCGACGAGACGCTGGGCCGCATCATGAACGTCATCGGCGAGCCGGTGGACGAAGCCGGCCCCGTGGTCACCGCGTCGCGCCGCGCCATCCACCAGGACGCCCCGAGCTTTGTGGAACAGAGTTCGGAAGCGCAGATCCTCGTCACCGGCATCAAGGTCGTGGACCTGCTCGCGCCCTATGCGCGCGGCGGCAAGATCGGCCTCTTCGGCGGCGCCGGCGTGGGCAAGACCGTGCTCATCCAGGAGCTCATCAACAACGTCGCCAAGGCGCATGGCGGCTACTCGGTGTTCGCCGGCGTCGGCGAGCGCACCCGCGAGGGCAACGACCTCTACCACGAGATGATCGAGTCCGGCGTGAACAAGGACCCGCACGAGAACAACGGCTCGTCGGCCGGCAGCAAGTGCGCGCTGGTGTTCGGCCAGATGAACGAGCCGCCGGGCGCGCGTGCCCGCGTCGCCCTCTCGGGCCTCACCGTCGCCGAGCATTTCCGCGACCAGGGCCAGGACGTGCTGTTCTTCATCGACAACATCTTCCGCTTCACCCAGGCGGGCTCGGAAGTGTCTGCGCTCTTGGGCCGCATTCCTTCCGCCGTGGGCTACCAGCCGACGCTCGCCACCGACATGGGCGCTCTCCAGGAGCGCATCACCACCACGCAGAAGGGCTCGATCACCTCGGTGCAGGCGATCTACGTGCCCGCCGACGATCTGACCGACCCGGCGCCCGCGACCTCGTTCGCGCACCTCGATGCGACGACCGTGCTCAATCGCGCCATCTCGGAAAAGGGCATCTATCCGGCGGTGGACCCGCTCGATTCGACCTCGCGCATGCTCGATGCCTCGATCGTGGGCGAAGAGCACTACAACACCGCCCGCCGGGTGCAGGAAATCCTCCAGCGCTACAAGGCGCTGCAGGACATCATCGCCATCCTCGGCATGGACGAGCTCTCCGAAGAGGACAAGCTCACCGTGGCGCGCGCTCGCAAGATCGAGCGCTTCATGAGCCAGCCCTTCTCGGTGGCCGAAGCGTTCACCGGCACGCCGGGGATCTTCGTTGCGCTCGAGGACACCATCAAGGGCTTTGCCGGCCTCGTGAAGGGCGACTACGACCACCTGCCCGAAGCGGCGTTCTACATGGTCGGCACCATCGACGATGCCGTCAAGAAGGCGCAGAAGCTGGCGCAGGCGGCGTAAGGACGAACAATGGCCGACGGCGTCAAGATCGAGATCGTTTCTCCCGAGCGGCTGGTCGTGTCCGAGCAGGCGCGGTCGGTCACCGTGCCCGGCACCGAGGGTTACTTCACCGTCCTGGGCGAGCACGCGCCGCTGATGTCGACGCTGAAGCCGGGCTTCATCACCGTCACCGACATGGGCAATGTCGCGCACATCTTTTACGTGCGCGGCGGCTTTGCCGATGTGGCGCCGACGGGCCTCACCATTCTCGCCGAGGAAGCGCGGCCGATCGCCGAGTTCAACCGCAACGAGATCGATGCGCTCATCGCCTCGGGTCTGACGGCGCTCGAAGCCGCCACCACCGCGGCTGAGCAGGATCGGCTCACCAACGAGCTCAACGCCTGGCGGAACCTGCTCCTCGAAGCCGGCACGGTGTCGGGCGCGACGGTTCACTAGGCAGTCGCGGCCGGCTCCATTATCGGGGCGTTATCCATTTTGATTTACCTCTGGCGGTCTCTGTTCCGAGGCCGCAGATGTCGATCCGCCTGAAGCTTCTCCTTGCCTTTGCCCTTCTGGGGCTGACCTCGGCGATCCTCGCCGCCGGCGGCTTCATCGCCCTCGATGTCGCCACCCGGCAGAGCCAGACGATCGTTGCCGACGGAGTCGTCGGGCTCGGGCAGATCACCCGCATCAACGACATGTATTCCGACATCGTCCGCGACACGCAGGCGGTGGTCCTCGGGGCGTTGACGCCGGCGGACGGCGCGGCCTCGGTTGAGGCCTCGCTGGACTCGATCCGGCGCGACTGGACCGGCTACCAGGCGAATGGTGTGCCGCCAGAGGCTGCCGCAACCGCCGATCTGGCCAGCCAGCGCATGAAGGATGCGGCGGGCGACGTGGCGCAGCTGCAGGATCTCCTGTCGCGCGGCGACATGCCCGGACTGGCCGACTTTGCCAAGACGAAGCTTGGCCCGGTAATGGAGTCGATCGCCTCGCAGTTCGACAAGCTGGCGGACATCCAGATCGCCGTGGCGCAGTCCGACGGCGACATGGCGGCGTCGCTCTCGAGCCAAGCGCGCGGCGCGCTCACCTTCCTTGCGATCGTCGCGGCCCTGGTGATGATCTACGGGCTCTTCGTGGTGCTGCAGGTCGTCATCCGGCCATTGCGGCGGATCGAAACGTCCATGCTCGCGGTTGCGGGCGGCGCGCTTGCCGACGAGATTCCGTTCCAGTCGCGGCCCGATGAGATCGGCGCCATGGCGCGCGCGGTCGAGACGTTCCGCGAGAATGCTGTCGCCATGCATGCCATGGGCGAAGCGGAGCGTGCGGGCCTCGTCGCCCGGCAAGCCGAACGCGCCGAGATGGTGCGCGGGCTCCAGAGCGCTTTCGGCGACGTCGTCGAGGCGGCCAGCAACGGCGATTTCAGCCATCGCGTGCGGGCGAGCTTTTCCGAGCCCGAGTTCAACGCGCTCGCGGCGGGAATCAACAACCTCGTGGGCGGCGTCGAGAGCGGCCTCATGGAGTCGACACGCGCCCTGGCGGCCCTCGCGCGCACCGATCTCACCTATCGCATCGAGGGTGAGTACAAGGGCGCGTTCCTCAAGCTCAAGGATGACGTCAACGCCGTAGGGGCACGGCTCGCCGACATCGTGGGCAAGCTGCGCGGTGCCTCGGGCGCGGTGAAGACGGCGGCCGGCGAGATCCTGGGCGGCGCCAACGATCTCAGCGAGCGCACCGCCAAGCAGGCGGCAACCATCGAGCAGACCTCCGCGGCTCTCGAGCAGCTGGCGGCGACGGTCGCTCAGAACGCCCAGCGGGCGCAGGAGGCAAGCGCCAACGCGCAGGCCGTCACGGCGACGGCCGAGGCCGGCGCGCGCGTCATGCATGGCGCCAACGACGCCATGGAGCGGATCACGGCGTCTTCGGGCCGCATCTCCAGCATCATCGGCCTCATCGACGACATCGCCTTCCAGACCAACCTCCTTGCGCTCAACGCCTCGGTCGAGGCGGCGCGGGCCGGCGAGGCGGGCAAGGGCTTTGCGGTCGTGGCCGTCGAAGTGCGGCGGCTGGCGCAGTCGGCGGCGCAGGCTTCGGCCGAAGTGAAGGTGTTGATCGAACAGTCCGGCAGTGAGGTCGCGGGCGGCTCGCGGCTGGTGGCGGAAGCGGCCGGCAAGCTCACCTCGATGCTCGACGGCGCCCGCCGGAATCTCGAGCTTCTGCAAGGCATTGCGCACGACAGCCGCGAGCAGGCCGCGGCCATCGACGAGGTGAATGTCGCGGTGCGCACACTCGACGAGATGACCCAGCAGAATGCGGCGCTGGTCGAGGAGACCAACGCGGCGATCGAGCAGACCGAGGCCCAGGCCGGCGATCTCGATCGCATCGTCGATGTGTTCAACGTCGCCGCCGCCGACCGCCCGATGACGTCGTCGCCCGGTCCCATCGCCCGCGAGCGGGCGCGCAAGGCGGCACGGACCTACCTCACCGAGGCCAATGCCGCGATCGACAAGGACTGGGCCGAGTTCTGAGCCGGCGCCTTGTAACCGATCGTTAGCCCTAATGGCTTAGCTTTCGCCCATTTGAATGGTCCGTGTTTTGACGGATCGGGGGGACGATCTGATGAGGCTGTTTCCGACCCTGAGGATTTCGCACAAGCTGCCGCTGGCGGTGGTCGGATCGGCCATCCTGGTTGGCGCGGGCGTCGGCATCGCGTCCTACTTCCTGGCCATCGATTCCCTCGAAACGCAGGCGCGCCAGAACCTCGACACGCTAGCGTTCGAGCGCGCCAATCAGCTCAGCGTCTATCTCAAGGACGTCGAGACCGATCTCGTCCGCACCGCCAAGGCCGAATACGTCCAGCAGGCGATGGCCAATTTCGCCACGGCCTATGCGGGCATGACCAATGCCCAGCTCAACATGGATGCCGGGATCACGCTGCGGAAGGTGTTCCTCACCGGCGACATGGCGGCCCGCATCAATGTCGACAACACCCCCGGTGGCCAGGCGAGCGGCGTTCCGGCCGCATATGGCTTCAACCACGCGCACTACAACCCGATCTTCCGGGCGCAGATCCAGAGCGCGGGCTACACCGATCTCTATCTCATCGATACCACCGGCAACGTCGTCTACTCGACCACCAAGCACGATGACTTTGCGACCAACTTTGCCGATGGCGGAAAATACGCCGACAGCGGACTCGGCCGCGCGTATCGCGCCGCGATGGCCGCAAAATCTTCCGACAATTTCGCTTTCGCCGACTTCTCGGCCTACCCGGCAAACGACAGCCTGCCGCGGATGTTCTTTGCAACGCCGGTGTTCGATGCGAGCAGCACCCGTGTCGGCGTCATCGCCATTGCTCTCGATGCCACGCAGCCCACCAAGGTCATCGGCTATCGACAGGGGCTCGGGCTCACCGGGGACACCATCATCGTGGGGGCCGATGGTCTGGCCCGATCCGATTCCGGATTCACGCCCGACAGCGACGTGCTCAAGCCGACGCTGTTCGACGGCGTCATCAAGACCGCCATCGACGGCGTGCCCGGCGACACCAGCGCGCCCGATTTCCGCGGCGCCGAGGTGATCGCTGCGGCGGCGCCGTCCGATGTGACCGGCGACCAGAGCTGGGCGGTCATTGCCGTCATCAACCGCGCAGAGATCTTTGCGCCCGTCACCACGCTCACCACGCTGATGCTCGGCATCGGCGGCGCGCTGCTAATCATCGTCGCGCTGGGCGGCTGGCTGTTCGCGGCCAGCATCACGCGGCCGATCGCCCATCTCACCCGCGGCATGAAGGCTCTGGCCTCGGGCGACCTCGACGTCGACATCAAGGGGCAGAACAAGCGTGACGAGCTCGGTGAGATGGCGCGGGCCGTGGAGGTCTTCCGCGCCAACGCCAAGCGCGTCGAAACCATGGCCGAAGACGAGCGCGCCGGCTCCGAGCAGCGCCGCGTCGAGCGGGCGCGGATGATGCAGGACCTGCAGCGTGCCTTCGGCGAAGTGGTGGATGCCGCTGTGCGCGGAGACTTCTCGCGTCGGGTGCGCGAGGAATTCCCCGATGCCGAGCTCAACAGCCTGGCGCGCAGCGTCAACAACCTTGTCGACACGGTCGATCGCGGCCTCGCCGAAACCGGCGAAGTGCTTTCGGCGCTTGCCCGCACCGACCTCACCCATCGTATGACCGGCGACTACGAGGGCGCCTTCGGTCAGCTGCGCGACGACACCAACGGCGTCTGCGACACGCTGAGTGACATCGTGCAGGGCCTGCGCAGTACGTCGCGCGCGCTCAAGACCGCCACCGGCGAGATGGTTTCGGGCAGCAACGACCTCAGCCAGCGCACCACCAAGCAGTCGGCGACGATCGAGGAGACTTCGGCCGCGATGGAGCAGCTCGCGACCACCGTCCACGACAACGCCAAGCGCGCCGAAGCGGCGAGCTCCAAGGCGCGGGCGGTGAGCCAGACGGCGACCGAGGGCGGGCTGGTGATGAACAAGGCGACCGAGGCCATGGAGCGCATCACCGCGTCGTCGGGCAAGATTTCCAACATCATCGGCCTCATCGACGACATCGCCTTCCAGACCAACCTCCTGGCGCTCAATGCGTCCGTCGAGGCGGCCCGGGCCGGCGAGGCGGGCAAGGGTTTTGCCGTGGTCGCCGTCGAAGTGCGGCGGCTCGCGCAGTCGGCGGCGCAGGCGTCGTCCGAGGTCAAGGGGCTGGTGCAGCAGAGCGGCGCGGAAGTCACCGGCGGTTCGCGGCTCGTCGCCGAGGCGGCGCTCAAGCTCCTTGCCATGCTCGATGCCGCCAAGGAATCGAGCACGCTCATCGAGGGCATCGCCACCGCCAGCCGCGAGCAGGCCTCGGCCATCGAGGAAGTCACTTCGGCGGTGCGGGCGCTCGACGAGATGACGCAGCACAATGCGGCGCTCGTCGAAGAGACCAATGCGGCGATCGAGCAGACCGAGACGCAGGCCAGCGAGCTCGACCGCATCGTCGACGTCTTCACCATCGACGAGGACACGGGTGGCCGCCGCTTCGCAGCCTAGACCCCGGTTCTAGCCGAGGGCTGCGTCAACCAGGGCCCTGGCGTGAAGGGCGGTCGTGTCGTAGGTCGGCAAGGGGCTCACGCTGTCGTCGATCAGGAGGCCGATCTCGGTGCAGCCGAGGATCACCGCTTGCGCCCCACGCTGCCTGAGCCGCGCGATCGCCTCGACATAGGTCCGGCGCGATGGCTCGCGCACGATGTCCTTTACCAGCTCTTCGTAGATGATGCCGTTGAGGTTGGTGATGCCGACATCGGGCACGATCACCGCGAGCCCGGCGCGCTCGAGCTCGTCGATGTAGAAGCGCTTCTCCATGGTGAAGCGTGTTCCGAGGAGACCCACCGTTTCGATGCCGTCGGCGACGAGCGCGGCGGCGGTGGGCGTCGCGATGTGGAGGAACGGCACCGTCGTTGCGGCGGCGATCTGCGGCGCGCAGATATGCATGGTGTTGGTCGCGAGCCCGATCACGCCGGCGCCGCCATGCTCGAGCCCCTGCGCGATCGCCGCGAGCGCGGCGCCGGCCGCATCCCAGTCGTCGCGCCGCTGCATCGCCTCGATCGGCGCGAAGTCCACCGAATGAACCAGCATCGGCGCGGAGTGGAGCCCGCCCGTCCGGGCCGCCGTCTCGCGGTTGATGATGGCGTAGTAGTGGGCGGTCGATACCCAGCTCATGCCGCCGATGAGGCCGATGGTCTTCACGCGCCCCGAAGCCGCGCCGGAAGATCGCGGAAGGCGGCGACAACCTTGAGATAGGCCTCGCGCTTGAACGGCACGATCAGCTCGGGCAGCGCCTCGAGCGACTCCCAGCGCCAGCGGTCGAACTCGGCCGGATGCGCCCCGCCGCCCGGCTCGGTCACGTTGATCTCGGCATCGGTGCCGGTGAAGCGGAAGGCGAACCAGCGCTGCCGCTGTCCGCGATACTTGCCCTTGAGCGCGATGCCGAGCGCGTCATCGGGCAAATCGTAGTAGATCCAACCCGGCGCTTCCGCGATGAGCTGCACCGAGCGGATCGAGGTCTCCTCGAAGAGCTCGCGCAGCGCAGCGGTCGCCGGCTCCTCGCCTTTGTCGATGCCACCCTGCGGCATCTGCCAGGGCGAGCCGTGCTCGCTCGAATCCTCGGGGTCGTCCTCGGGCTTGTGGCGGCCGATGAACACCTGCCCGCCGGGGTTGAACACGGCGATGCCGACGCAATCGCGATAGGGCATGGTTTCGCGGACGGGCTTCATGAGCTCTTCTGCATGAGGGCGCTGACGGGCACGATGACGAAGCCGCGGTCCGCGGCGGTCTTGGCCCATTCGGCGAGGGTCTGGACGGAAATGGGGAGCGCCGAGATCATGCCGATCGCCCGGCCCTTGGCCAGCGCCTGCGCCTCGAGCGCCTTGAGCTGGTCGAGGATGGGCCCGCGCGCCGGATTGCCGTCGAGCACCATGTCGGCATGGGCGAACTCCACGGAATTGGCGGTGGCGAGCTGCGGCGCGACGGAGCGGTTGGACGAACCGTCGTCGAGATAGCCGAGCCCGCGTGCGCCGAGTTCCTCCATCACGGGGTTGAAGTCGACGGTCGAGGCGGTGAAGCGCGCGCCCATATGGTTGACCACGCCGACATAGCCGCCGAACTTGCCCATCACGGTGAAGAGCTTGTCGAGATTGTCGCGCGGAGCCTGGCCGGTCAGCAGCGTGTCCGGACCGGGATCGCTGTCGGGATAGTCGAAGGGCTCGAGCGGCACCTCGAGCAGGATCTCGTGGCCCTCGGCGCGGGCCGAGGCGACGGTGCGGTCGAGCCCCTTGCCGTAGGGGGCGAAGGCGAGCGTCACGTCGTCGGGCAGGGTGTCGATGGCCGCGGCGGTGCCGGTCTGGTTGAGCCCGAGCCCGGTCACGACCAGCGCGATCAGCGGCTTGCCCTCCGCAGTCGCCGGGGTGAGCGAGGGCCGGGCATAGGCCTCGAACGGGGACTGCCCGGTCGCCGAAATGCGCGGAATTTGTCCATGCTCGGAGGGCTCGAGCAGATCGGAGAACAGGCCGTCGGCATTGGCCCCGGGGGTCTGGGCATCGGGGCTTCCCGCTGGGACGTCGTCGCCGACCTTGGTGATCGAAGGTCCGGCGGCCGGCATTTCGGGGCCGGTGGTGATGGTCGCCATGCTGGCGCTGGTGGCGTTCGCGGCAACCGTGTCGGCGATGGCGTTGGCGTTGTGCGGCGACTGCACGCCGATCTCGGCGACGGGGCGACCGCCCATCGGATCGCTGACGAAGAGGATGCGGCCGGCGACGCCGAGGCCGATCAGGGCGACAAGGGCGAAGGCGATCCGCGCCAGCGGCAGGCGGGCGCCCGCCGCGAGCTTCAGCCGGGGCGCCGTCCGGGCCGGCTTGCGGCCAAGAGGGGCACTGAGGTCGTCCGCCATGACCCGCCTTCAGTTGGAGCGGCGAATCAGCCGCCGCTCCGCGTGACGCTCAGATAGCACATCCGGGCTCAGCCTTCCGCTTTGGGCGGGAAGGCATCGTTGGTCTCGGTGCCGTCGATGAGCTTGATCGCCAGCTGCAGCTGGGTGTCGTCCTTCTTGTCGGGCGGCACATAGACCGACGACCCGGTGGTCGCTTCCTGCTCGGTGCCGCCGCCGATCTGGCCGCTGAGTCCGGCCTCGCCGAGGATCTCGTCGCGGCCCTTGAGGTCGGCCGGCACGTTCTCGGTGGCCACGATGTCGGGCTGAATGCCCGCGGCTTGGATCGAGCGGTTATTGGGCGTGTAGTAGCGCGCCGTCGTCAGGCGGATGCCGCCATTGTCGCCGAGCCGGATGATCGACTGCACCGTGCCCTTGCCAAACGAGCGGGTGCCCAGAATCGTCGCGCGCTTATGGTCCTGCAGCGCGCCCGCCACGATCTCGGCGGCCGAAGCCGTTCCGCCGTTGACGAGGACAATCACCGGCACGTTGGCGAGCTTGGCGTCGAGGTCGTCGGGCTTGGCGTCGTAGCGCGAGGATTCCGCATCGGTGCGGCCGCGGGTCAGCACCACCGCCCCCTGCTTGAGGAAGGCGTCGGAGACGTTGACCGCCTGGTCGACGAGACCGCCCGGATTGTTGCGCAGGTCGAGGATGATGCCTTTGGGCGCGCCCTTGTTCTGGGTGAAGACGTCGTTGATGGCCTTCTGCAGGCCCGGATAGGCCTGCTCGGTGAAGCGGGTCAGGCGGATCACCGCGACGTCGCCTTCCATCGAGGACTTGACCACGGTCTGGGCGATCGTGTCGCGGGTGAGCTCGAAATAGAGCGGGTCCTTCTGGCCCTCGCGCAGCACCGTCAGCTTGATCTTGCTGCCGAGCGGCCCCTTCATCTTGGCCACGGCCTCGTCGAGGCTCAGGCCCTGGACCGACTTGCCGTCGAGCTCGACGATGTAGTCGTTGGCGAGGATGCCGGCCTTGGATGCCGGGGTGTCGTCGATCGGCGAGACGACCTTGATGACGCCATCCTCCATGGTGACCTCGATGCCGAGGCCGCCGAACTGGCCGGAGGTGTCCTGCTGCATGTCGTCGAAGGCCGACGGATCGAGATAGCCCGAATGCGGATCGAGCGAGGTCAGCATGCCCTGGATGGCGGCGCGGATCAGCGCCTGCTCGTCGGGAGGATCGACATATTCGGAGCGGATGCGATCGAACACTTCACCGAAGAAGTTGAGGTCCTGATAGATCTCCTCGGTCGAGCGCGGATGCTTGTCAGGCGCAGGCTTGGGCGTCGTGCCGGCCGGCTGCTGATCATCCGCCGGCGCGCTCGAGGGTTCGCTGCTCGCGGGCGCGGGTTCGGACGAGGCGGGCGCGGCGGCGGGGGCGCTGCTGGCTGACGGATCGTCCTGGCCGAGCGCATAGGGCGCCACGGGCATCAGCAGCATCAGCGCAACGAGGCTCGCGCGCGTAAGGGTCAGACGCATTCGGGTCTATCCACTCTGGGTCGGGTTCTGGGGGGAAGCCCACCATCCGCTCGGATCGATGGGCCCGTTCTTGTTTCGCATCTCAATATAAAGGGTCGGCCTTTCGGCGCCAGCGGTGGTGGCCACCGTACGGCCAATTGTGCGTGATCCCATGCTGCCCAGCTGCTCGCCCATCCGGACGAACTGCCCGGCTTTGACATCGATCGCGGCGAGCCCGGCCAAGAGGATCGTGTAGTCCTGCCCGGCATCAAGAATGACGATTTGGCCGTAATTGAGGTAGTCGCCCTCGTAGAGAATCCAGCCGTCTGCCGGGGCGAGGACGGGGGCGGCCGCCCGGGTCACGACCGACTGTCCTTGGGAAATCCCGCCGAACCCGTCGCCGTCGCCGAAATTGACGACGCTGACCCCGGCCACGGGAAAGTCGAGGTAGCCGCGGGCCGAGGCGAAGGGCACGGCCGGCTGCTGCCGGTCGGGATTGGCGAGCGCCAGCGCCACGGTATCGCCGTCGAGCCGCGGGGATTTGCCCCCGTTGCTTGCGGCCGTCACCGCCTGCGCCGCGGTGGCCACCGCCTGCGCCTGCTTGCCGAGATCGGCGATCGTCTGCTTGAGCTCGGCCGCTTTGTCCGCCATGTCCGAGGCGGCCTGCTGCTCTGCGGCGAGAGTCGAATTGGCGGTATCCTCGCTCTGCTTCTGTGCCGCAATGAGGGTCGCGATCCGCAGCTGCTCTTCCTCGAGCACGTCGAAATTGGCCTTGAGATTGGCTTCCTGCGCTTCGGCGAGGCGGCGGATGTCGGTCAGGCGATTGAGGTCGGCGATGACCTGGTCGGCCTTGGCCCGGAGCTGCGGCAGGATCGCCGAGATCAAGATCGCGCTGCGGGCCGAGCCGAGCGCATCGGACGGATCGACGATCAGCGCCGGCGGCGGGTTCTGGGAGATGCGCTCGAGGGCGGCAAGCACATTGGAGATGGAGGCGTCGGCGCCGTCGAGCCGGCCGCGGGTGTCCAGTTCCTGGACGATCAGGTCGCCGATCCGGTCCTGCACCGAAGCGATGTCCGCCTGGGCGCTCCTGACCCGGGCCGAAGCGGCGATGAGCGCCGCGTTCTGCTGGTCGCGGTCGCCCTTCATGGCATCGATGTCGGCCTTGAGCTTGGCGACCTTGTCCTGGCTCAGCGACAGCGAGGCTTCGATCGCGTCGAGCTGGGCCTGGCTGTCGGTGGTCTTCTGCTCGATCCAGGTGGGGATGCCGGTGCCCACCGGGGCGCCTGCAGCACTGGGCAAGGTCGCATCGGGCGCCGTCGCGGTTTGCGCGAACGAACCCGGCCCGTTCAGCAGGCCGGCCGTTGCCACGAGCGTCGCCATCGCCCAGCGGACGCGTTTGGTCATCGAGCCCCAGTTCGCCGAATCAGCCGCGGAAATCCTAGCAGCCTCTTCACGCATCAGGCCCGAGGTCTTTGGCTTTTGGATGGCCTATTCGCGGTGATAGGGGTGGCCGGAGAGGATCGTCGTCGCCCGGTAAAGCTGTTCCGCCAGCATGATGCGGACGAGCTGATGCGGCCAGGTCAGCGGCGAGAAGGAAAGGACAAGGTCAGCTTCCTTGACGAAGCCGGCGTCGAGGCCGTCCGCCCCGCCGATGACGAAGCTCAGTGCGGCCTTGCCATCATCGCGCCAGCGGCCGATGCGGCGGGCGAAATCTTCGGAGCCCATGGCGTGGCCGCGCTCATCGAGCGCGATGCGGATCGTGGCGGCCGGAAGATGTTCGCGCAGGGCGCGGGCTTCTTCCGTCTTGCGGGTAGCCGGACTGCCGGCGCGGGATTCGGGGAGTTCGGTCACGGCGAACCCGGAGAGGCCAAGCGGGCGGCTGCCGGCGGCGGCACGTTCCAGATAGCGGCTGCAGAGCTCGCGTTCCGGCCCCTGCTTCATCCGGCCGATGGCGAGGATGCCGACCCGCACCGAAAGCTAGCGGGCGTCGCCGGCGAAGTCGGCCTGCCACATCTTTTCGAGGTTGTAGAATTCGCGCACTTCCGGCCGGAAAATGTGGACGATGACGTCGCCGCCATCGACCAGCACCCAGTCGGCATGCGGCAATCCTTCGACGCGCGGCTTGTCGAAGCCGGCCTCGCGCAGGGCTTTGACCACCTGGTCGGCGACCGCGCTGACGTGGCGGTTGGAGCGGCCGGAGGTCACGACCATGTGGTCGGCCAGCGACGACTTGCCGGCAATGTCGATGGCAATGGTGTTCTCGGCCTTGGCATCGTCAAGGCTGTGCAACACCACATCGATCATCTTGGGGAGGGCAGTTTCGACCTGGACCGGTTCGGCGGTCCGCTTCCTGGGGCTGGCGGCCATTACGCGGCGGCCTCTGCCCGTGCACAGGCATGGGTCATGCGGTTTTCAGCATTCCTTGGTGGTGGGATCGAAAGGTCGCAGTGGCGAATGCGATAGTGGTTGTCCCGTTCCGGCGGCCGGAGCCGCGCACTCCCGATATTAGGTGCTTCGGCTGCGATTTTGCAAGATTTGCATGTCGATTCCGTGTCGTCAGCGGACGTTCTGGGCCCCGCGGATGGCCGTGGACGAGGCAGCCGACATGATGCCGCGAAGATAGACCCACGCGGGCGGTGCGCTCTCGGCGAGGCTCGCGGCCTTGTCTTCGGGCAGCCGAGCGGCCTCCAGAGCCACCGCAGCGGGCGCCCGCGTTGCCCGAAACAGTGCGCCCGGGCGGGCATAGACGGCCATCGGCACGCGGCGCGCGATCTCCCGCCAATGCTCCCAGTGGTCGAAATTCAGGAGGCTGTCGGCACCCATGATCCAGACGAAGCGGGTCTGTGGATGGGCTTCGGTCAGGTATCGCACCGTCTCGTAGGTGTAGGCGAAGCCGTGAGCCGCCTCGAAATCGGTGACGTCGAGCCGGGGGTCGTTCATCACCTTGCGGGTCATCGCCAAACGATCGGCCAGCGGCGCCAGATTCGCGTGGTCTTTCAGCGGATTGCCGGGAGACACCAGCACCCAGACGCGATCTAGGCGCAGGCGCTTGAGGCACTGCAGCGCCACCAGGCGATGGCCCTCGTGCGGGGGGTTGAAGCTGCCGCCGAAGAGCCCGATGCGCATTCCCGGCCCGGCGATCGGGGGCAGGTCCATCAGGGCCGCGTCTGTCCGGTGCCGCGGATGACGTATTTGAACGAGCAGAGTTGCTCGAGACCCACCGGCCCGCGGGCGTGGAATTTGCCGGTGGCGATGCCGATTTCGCCGCCGAAGCCAAATTCGCCGCCATCGGCGAACTGCGTCGAGGCGTTGTGGAGCAGGATGGCGCTGTCGATTTCGGTGAAAAAGCGGTCGACGGAGGCCGGATCCGCGGTGAGGATCGCTTCCGTGTGGTGCGAGCCATAATGTGTTATGTGCGCGATCGCGGCGCCGATGTCGTCGACCACTTTTACCGAGAGGATCGCGGCTTCGTATTCGGTGTGCCAGTCCTCTTCGGTGGCGGGCTTGGCGGTGGGGATCAGCCGGAGAACGGCGTCGTCGCCGCGGATTTCGCAGCCTTTGGCGATCAGGGCATCGAGGACCGGCTTGAGGTGGGTGGCGACGGCATCCTTGTGGACGAGGAGGGTCTCCGTGGCCCCGCAAACCCCGGGGCGCCGCATCTTGGCGTTGACGGTGACCTGGACGGCGAGCTGCACATCGACGCTGGGCTCGATGTAGGTGTGGCAGAGGCCCTCGAGGTGGGCGAAGACGGGCACGCGCGCTTCCGATTCCACTCGCGCGACCAAGGTCTTACCGCCGCGGGGCACGACGACGTCGAGGTTGCCGCCGAGACCGGCCAGCATCTCGCCGACCGCCGCGCGGTCGGTGGTGGGGACCAGCTGGATGGCGTCGAGGGGCAGATCTGCGGCTTCCAGGCCCTGCAGCAGGCACGCGTGGATAGCGTGTGATGTGCGGGTGGCTTCGGAGCCGCCACGGAGGATCACGGCGTTGCCGGACTTGAGGGTCAGCGCACCGGCGTCGGCCGTAACATTCGGGCGGCTCTCGAAAATTACGCCGATCACCCCGAGCGGGGTGCGGACGCGGGAGATGTCGAGGCCGTTGGGACGAGTCCATTCGGCGGTGACTTCGCCCACCGGGTCGGGCAGGGCGGCGATCTCCAGGAGGCCCTTGGCGACACCGTCGAGACGGGCTTCGGTCAGCGTCAGGCGATCGAGGAAGGCAGGCGAGATACCACGTTCTTTTGCGGCCGCCAGATCCGCCGCATTGGCCGACAGAATATTCGCTTTTTCGGCGATAAGAGTGTGCGCTGCCGACGTCAAAGCGAGGTTTTTGGCGTCGGTGGAGGCGAAGGCGAGGACATGAGCGGCGGCGCGGGCCTTGCGACCCATCGCATCCATCAGATCGTGCACGGTCGGATCGAGCGCGTTCAACTGACCCGGGCCTCCATCCCCATCAGGACCACGAGGTTGTCACGGTGGACCAGTTCCGCGCGGGCGCCAAGCCCCAGGACTTCGGCGACGCGCTTGGAGTTCTTGCCCTTGACCTGGTCGGCCTCCTCGCGGTCGAGGCCGACGAGGCCGCGGGCGATCTCGCGGCCGTCCGGATCGAGGATGGCGACGGCGTCGCCGCGGACGAAATCGCCCTTGAGCTTGGTGACGCCGATGGGGAGGAGGCTCTTGCCGGCGAGGAGCGCGGTGGCGGCGCCGGCATCGACATGGACTTCCCCCGCGAGGGCGAGGGCGCCCATGATCCAGCGCTTGCGGGCCTGGGCGCGCGATTCCGAGGCCGCGAACAGGGTGTGCGGCGCATCCTTGCGCAAAGCGCGGAGGGGGTGGAGACCGGTGCCCCTGGCGATGATCATGGCGGTGCCGGCCTGGGTCGCTATCTTGCCGGCTTCGATCTTGGTCTGCATGCCGCCGCGGCTCAAATGGCTCGCGGCGCCGCCGGCCATCGCCTCGATCTCGGGAGTAATGGCGGGCACCAGCGGCAGATGGCGCGCGTCGGGGTTCTTGCCGGGCGGAGCGGTGTAGAGGCCGTCGATGTCGGAGAGGAGGATCAAGCAATCGGCTTCGATCATGGTGGCGACGCGGGCACTCAGGCGGTCGTTGTCGCCGTAGCGGATCTCGGCCGTGGCCACCGAGTCGTTCTCGTTGATGATGGGAATGGCGCCGAGCCCGAGCAGCGTCGTGATGGTGGTGCGGGCGTTGAGAAAATAACGGCGTTCTTCGGTGATATTGGGCGTGATGAGAATCTGACCGGTGACGATGCCGTGCCGCCCGAGGCTCGCGGCCCAGGCCTGGCTCAAAGCGATCTGACCGGCGCTTGCGGCGGCCTGCTGCTGCTCGAGCGGCAGGTTGACGGCGTCGAGCCCGAGGAGGCCACGGCCGAGGGCGATCGCGCCGGACGACACGACCACGACCCAGACGCCGGCGCGGTGGAGCGCGGCGAGGTCTTCGGCGAGCGCGTCGAGCCATTCGGTGCGCAGCTTGCCGGTCGCGGCGTCGACGATGGTCGCCGAACCGATCTTGATGGTCAGCCGGCGATAGGGGGCGAGGGCGTCAGACATGGGCGCCCTCCCGCTCGGCGGTTGGGGCTGCCCCCCTCCCAGCCTCCCCCACGAGGGGGGAGGTGCCGCCCTGTGCGGGAGGCAGGATCGAAGCCCGACGGGGCGCTCGACGAAACGGCCACATCACGGCACCCAGTTGGGCTGGGTCTGGCGGCGGACGGCTTCGGCGCGTTCGGTCTTGCGGTCGTCGAGCGCGGCCAGCACGCGATAGAGTACCGGCTCGACCCCCTGTCCGGTGACCCCCGAGGCGGCCAGAACGTCGTTCTTGCTGAGGCGCTTGAGCGCGGCGAGCTTCTTTTTGATCTCGTCGGCGGGCAAGGCGTCGATCTTGTTGAGGACGACGATCTCGGGCTTTTCGGCGAGCCGCTCGTCGTAGGCGGCGAGCTCGTGGCGGATGGTCTTGTAGGCGAGCTTCACATCGTCCTGCGTGCCGTCGATCAGGTGGATCAGCACGGCGCAGCGCTCGACATGGCCGAGAAAGCGATCGCCGATGCCGGCGCCTTCATGCGCGCCTTCGATCAGGCCGGGAATGTCGGCGAGGACGAAATCACGCTCGCCCACGCGCACCATGCCGAGGTTGGGGTGGAGCGTGGTGAAGGGATAGTCGGCGATCTTGGGCTTGGCCGCCGAAACGGCGGCGAGGAAGGTCGACTTGCCGGCATTGGGCAGGCCGACAAGGCCGGCATCGGCAATGAGCTTCAGCCGCAGCCAGATCCACTTTTCGGCGCCCTCCTGGCCGGGATTGGCGCGGCGCGGCGCCTGATTGGCGGAGGTCTTGAACATGGCGTTGCCGAAGCCGCCATTGCCGCCGGCGAGCAGCACCTGTTTCTGGCCGACTTCGGTGAAATCGGCGATCAGCGTCTCGTTGTCGTCCTCGAAGATCTGGGTGCCGACGGGGACGCGCAGCACGATGTCCTGGCCCTTGGCGCCGTGGCGGTCCTTGCCCATGCCGTGGACGCCGGTGCCGGCCTTGAAATGCTGCTGGTAGCGGTAGTCGATGAGGGTGTTGAGCCCATCGACGCATTCGACGATCACGTCGCCGCCGCGGCCGCCATTGCCGCCGTTGGGACCACCGAACTCGACGAATTTCTCGCGCAGGAAGCTGACCGCGCCGGCGCCGCCGTCGCCGGCTCGGACATAGACCTTGGCCTGGTCGAGGAATTTCATCGGGCAGTTCGACCTTTCGAGGCGTCGATGGGTGGATGGATAGGGCCGGCACGGCCGAAGCCGCGTGGCCCCCACCCCCGACCCCTCCCCGAGTCCCAACAGTTGCGCGCTGCGCGCCGCTGGCGGGGAGGGGAGCAGAAAGTGTCGTGGGCAATCGTCATGACGCCTGCTTTCGTTCCCAGGTGGCGCGCGTCAGCGAGGTGTCGATATGGCGCAGGTCCTGCTTGCGCGCAAGGCAG
>CAYRZM010000207.1:0-11215 GCA_964428685.1 uncultured Devosia sp.
CGACACCGCTGTGCGCCGCTTCATCGAGATCGAGTCCGCCATCGGCCTCGTCGACAAGGCGATCGAGAACGAGCTCGATCTCACGCCCCTCCCCGGTATCGACGATCCCACCAATCCGCCACCATTCCCCGACTCCGACAAAGGCCCGCCGCTGATCGAGACCCTGTGAGCGCACCTATCCCCGCCACAACTTCCGGCGATAAGCTCCGCCAAACAGGAGTCTCCCTCATGGTCCGCGTCCTCTCCCTTCTCGCCGTAATGGCCGGCAGCCTGGCCCTCGCTGTTCCCGCCGATGCCGCAGCGAAGCCCACGGCCTATGCCTCGGGCGTCCTCGCCGCCTACGACCATCCGGGCAACGGCTTCTTCCGCACGCTGCTGTTCAAGCTCAAGGACCACGAGCGCGTCTACGTGCTCTCCTGCACGCGCGAGGCGCGCTGGTGCGAGATCGAGCGGCTGACCGACAAAGCCGTGGGCTGGGTCGACGGCTCCTACCTCGTGGGCGCCGCGGCCAAGAACGCCGTTACGCCCTTCGAGTTCACCTTCAATCCCATGGACCCGCTCGACCTCTTCCACCACAAGCATCCGTAGCCGGCTTTTCCCCTCTCCTCGGGGCGGGAGAGACGGCGGCGCGCCGTGCCGGCGAGCGCCTTTCGCTAAAATGCGATCCTAAACATCGGCGTCAGGCTCCGTTCAGCCGGCCGGTTCTAGCGTTCGGGTCAAGGCAAGCAATTGCCAGCCCCGAACCCGAAAGGACATTCCGATGACCCTCTCCCTGATCAAGACCGGCGCCGTTGCCGCCGCCGCCCTCGCTCTCTCCGCCACCGGCGCCTTTGCTTTCGCCCCGCTCACCGGCGAATTCGCCTACGACACCGAAGTTCACGCCCAGGCCAACAACTGGTCGCCCGTCGTCAACTACGCCGATGCCGGCGACGACCTCACCGTGATCGGCAAGATCGGCAAGTGGTACAAGGTGAAGATTTCCGGCCCCGATGGCTGGGTGAAGAAGTCGTCGGTCGATCTCGACTACTACCCGACCCCGTCCCCGGCTCCCTCGAGCCCGGTGCAGGCCTGCTTCTGGGGCCCGGGCGGCTACATCTGCATCAACTGATCGCCTCCTGAACGATCGGTTGACCTCCAGCGCCGGCTTCCCTTCGGGGAGGCCGGCGTCAGTGTCGGCCTTGAGATCGCCGCCGCCTCGCACTATTGCTCCGCCAAACGGAGATCTCGATGGCCGATCCCACCCCAGCCGCCGCCAAGCCCGCAGAGTCCGCCAAGCCCGCGGCCAAGCCCGATCGCCGGCGCCCGGCCTATTTCGTCGGCGGCGGCGTGATGCTGTTCAGTGCGGAGCGGTTGCTGCTGGGCAGGCTGGAAAGCGGCAGCCAAGGCGTCCACCTCGACGGCACCCTCCTCAGCATCCTGGCGCTCGCGCCGGTGGTGCTGGTCGTCATCGGCGTCGTGCTGTTCATGATGCAGCGGATGCGCCGCCGGTGAGCCGGCCGGCGCTACTCGACCCGCAACCGCTCGACGTCGATGCCTTTGGCCATGAGAGGCGCGGTGATCTGCCGGCCGAGAAACTCGTTGAGCCCATAGAGCACGAGCGCCGCCACCACCAGCGCCACGCCGAAGCCGCGAAACCCGTCCTCGGTCGCCACCAGGATCGCGCCGATCAGCGCCACGATCACGCCGCCGAACAGCAGGTAGATCTGCCGGTCGCGCTGCACCTTGAGGTTGTGCGCGCTCGACAGCAGCAGATCCTTGAGCTCCGTATCGCTCATGGCGGTCAGCGCCGGGTTCGCCTGCTCGCGGCGGATCGTCTCCATATAGGCCTCGACCCGGCGCTCCATCATCGATTGCCGTTCGCCGATCCGGCGGCCGCGGGTGACATAGCTCACCACCGCACCCACGAGGATCAGCAGCAGTCCGAGTTCGATCACCACAGGCATCGCGCACCCCCTTTCGCCGAAACGGCCGGCAAATACGTGCCCATGGCGATCGGCCATTTCAAGAGCGGGTCGGCCGCGTGATCGTCAGCGAGCCGTTGATCTTCTGGGCGAAAGCCCTGCTCCGCCTCGGTGTCGTGCTGCTCGCGGTCGGACTTATCCCTCTGCTCGCGACGCAATACATCTTCACGCAACTCGATCAGCTTGTGCCGGGACTGCTTGCCATCATGGTCGCGCCCTTGGGCGCTTTCGTCGTCGTCCTCGCAGCTATTCTTTTCCTGGCAGCGCTGCTTCGGCGGCGGCGGGGATCTTCCTGAACCGCTCGCGCGCCATCACCACGAGGCCGGCGCCCACGATCACCGCGGCGCCGAGCAGCGAGACCGGATCGATGAGGTGCTGGAAGAACACCACGCTGAACACGATGCTCCAGGGCAGCGAGGTGTAGTTGAACGGCTGCAGCACGCTCGCGGGCGCGAGCGAGAGGGCGACGATCATCAGCCCGTGCGCCACCACCCCCGTGAGCATGATGTAGCCGACGCCGAGCCCGGTCTGCAGGGTCAGCGGCTGCCAGGAGAACACTCCGACCGCCGAGCTCATCACCAGCCCGACGAGCCCGACATAGACCATGCTCGTGGTCGGCGAATCGGTCTCGGACACCTTGCGCGTGAGCACGATGTAGAGCGCATAGCAGGCGCCGGATCCCACGGCGCTGAGCGCACCCCAGTCGAGCGGAACGCCCCCCGGCCGGACGATCACCAACGCGCCCAGGAAGCCGACGGCCACCGCGCCGGTGCGGAACAGCCCCACCTGCTCGCCCAGGATCGGCACCGCTGCAAGCGTCACCAGCAGCGGATAGACCAGCGTGATCGCCTGCACTTCGGGGAGCTGCACCGTGCGCAGCGACACCACGAACAGCCAGATGTCGGTGACGAGCAGGGCGCCGCGCAGCACCTGCAGGACCGGATGGCGGGTGCGCAGGGCGTCGCGGATGGAGCCCTTGCGGATCGCGAGCGCCACCGCAAGAGCGGCAAAAGCCCAGAACCGCATCATCGTCGTCTGGAACGGCGATATCGTCTCGACCAGAAACTTGCTGGTTGCGTCCTGCGTCGAGAAGATGAGGATCGCGACGAGCGCCAGCCAGATGCCGCGGGCCACGTCGTTGCGGCGCAGTTCAGTCACTCGATCCACCCACGCAAAACCGGCGGCTCCCGGGCGACGACCTGCCCGGAAGCCGAACTTGCTCCTAGGCAGCCCGCCTCATGTTCTTGCGGATCGCCCCCACGATGGCCGCGAGCACGATTCCACCCACGAGGCCGAGCACGATGACCCCCAGATACGGAATGTTGCCCCACACCGCGAAATTGGCCGCCACGCCAATCCAGACGAGGACAATGCCGCCGATGAGCCCGGCGACCAGGTCGCCGACCATGCCCATGCTCATGTTCTTGGCGACGAGGCTGAGAAGCCACCCGCCCACGGCCCCGGCTACCAACGCAATAATGATCGTTACAACGTCCATTGTTGGAACCTCCTTCCCTGCGGGTTATGCCCGCTTCGCCGGATCAGCCTATGCCCGCCCTTTTTGAGCCGAAAGCGAAATGCGCTTCCTTCCCCCGCGAAGTCCGTCGCCCTTTCGGCGGGCGGCACGGCGTCCTATCTTGGTAAGCCCATGAACGCACGGACGAATCAAACCAGGGTCGCTCTCGTCACCGGCGCCGCCGACCGGCTTGGCGCCGCCATGGCGCGCGCGCTCGCTGCCGCCGGTTATGCGGTCGCGGTCCATCACCGCGGCGGCGCCGAAGCGGCCGCGTCGCTGGTGTCCGCGATCACGGCCGCCGGCGGCCGTGCCGTCGCCCTCAAGGCCGACCTCGCGATCCGCCGGCAGCGCGACGCGCTGGTCGCCAAGGCCGCGGCGGCGCTCGGGCCGCTGACGGTGCTGGTCAACAATGCCTCCTCCTTCGCGCCGGACGCCGCCGTCGATCTCGATCCCGAGCTCTGGGATCGGCACTTCGCCGTTCACGTCGAGGCGCCCGCGTTCCTCAGCCGCGATTTCGCCGCGCAGCTCCCCGACGGCACCGAAGGCAACATCGTCAACATCATCGACAGCCGCGTGCTGCGGCTCACGCCAAACTATTTCAGCTACACGCTGAGCAAGGCGACGCTCTGGACCATGACCCAGACGCTCGCCCAGTCGCTGGCGCCCCGCATTCGCGTCAACGCCATCGGCCCCGGCCCCACGCTCGCCGAGAAGGGCCAGTCATCGGCCGCGTTCGCACGCGCTCAGGCCTCCGCGCCACTCGGCCACGCCGCCGATGCGGACGATATCTGCGCGGCGCTCCTTTACCTCCTCGGCGCGCAAAACGTCACCGGCCAGATGATCGCCGTCGACGGCGGCAAGCACATCGATTTCCCCTCGAGCCGCGGCCCGACCCCGCGCCGGACCGCGATATGACCGCGTCCATGCAGGCCGGCGCCGACATCATCCGCGCCTTCGTCAAGACCCTCCCCTCGTCGCCGGGCGTCTACCGGATGCTCGATGAGGCCGGCGAGGTCATGTACGTGGGCAAGGCGCGGAGCCTCAAGGCGCGCGTCACCAACTACACCCGGCCCGAGGGGCTCGAGGTGCGGTTGCAGCGCATGATCGCGGCGACGCGCTCCATGGAGTTCGTGCGCACCGAGACCGAGGCCGAGGCGCTGCTCCTCGAGGCCAACCTCATCAAGCGGCTGAAACCGCGTTTCAACGTCCTGCTGCGCGACGACAAGAGCTTCCCCTACATCCTCATCGCCACCGAGCATGAAGCGCCCGAGCTCATGAAGCACCGTGGCGTGCGGCGGAAGCAGGGTCACTATTTCGGTCCCTTCGCCTCGGCCCTCGCCGTCAAGCGCACGGTGACCTCGCTGCAGAAGGCCTTCCTCCTGCGCACCTGCACCGACAGCTTCTACAAGGCCCGCACGCGGCCCTGCATGCTGCACCAGATCAAGCGCTGCTCGGCCCCCTGCACCGGCGAGATCTCGATTGCGGCTTACGGTGCGCTGGTCGATGAGGCACGGCAGTTCCTGTCGGGCAAGTCCAAGTCCGTGCAGGACCGGCTCCAGGCCGAAATGAACGACGCATCGGCTGCCCTCGATTTCGAGCAGGCGGCGCTCCTGCGGGACCGGCTTTCGGCATTGGCGCTCGTCCAGAGCCAGGGTGGAGTCGTGGCACGCGGCGTCGAGGAGGCCGACGTGTTCGCCGTCGCGCACGAGGCCGGCCAGTTCTGCGTCCAGGTCTTCTTCTTCCGCGCCCACCAGAACTGGGGCAACTACGCCTACCGACCGAAGGCCGACGAGAGCCTGACCGATGCTGAAGTGCTCGAAGCCTTCATGGGCCAGTTCTATGAAGACCGCACGCCCCCCCGGCTGGTGCTGCTGAGCCACGAGCCGGCGGATCGCGACGTGCTCGAGGAAGCGCTGACCTCGCGCCTCGGCGCACGCGTCTACGTCGAGGTGCCCCAGCGCGGCGAAAAGCGCGATCTCGTCAACCACGCCCTCAACAATGCGCGCGAGGCGCTGGGCCGCCAGCTGGCCGAAGGTGCGACGCAGCGGACCCTGCTCGAAGGCGTCGCCGATCTCTTCGGCCTCGAGGAGCCGCCCCGGCGGATCGAGATCTACGACAACTCCCATATCTCCGGCACCAATGCCGTCGGCGCGATGGTCGTCGCGGGCGAAGAGGGCTTCAGCAAGAAGCACTACCGCACCTTCAACATCCGCTCGACCGAGATCACCCCCGGCGACGATTTCGGCATGATGCGCGAGGTGCTCACCCGCCGCTTCTCGCGGCTCGCGAGCGAAAGTCCGCCCGAAGCCGAGGACGAACAGACCGGCATGCCGGACTGGCCCGATGTCGTCTTCATCGACGGCGGCGCCGGGCAGCTCAATGCCGTGCGTGAGGTGATCGCCGGCCTCGACCTGCCGCGCGAAGTCACCTTCATCGGCATCGCCAAGGGCGAGGAGCGCGACGCCGGCCGCGAGAAATTCTTCATGGAGGGCAAGGAGCCCTTCATGCTGCCGCACCGCGATCCGGTGCTCTATTACGTGCAGCGCCTCCGCGACGAAGCCCACCGCTTCGCGATCGGCACACATCGGGCCCGCCGCAAGAAGGACATCATCAAGAACCCGCTCGACGAGATCGAAGGCATCGGCCCCACCCGCAAGCGCGCTTTGCTCCAGCATTTCGGCTCAGCCAAGGCGGTGGGCCGCGCCTCGCTCGCCGACCTCGCCGCCATTCCGGGCATTTCGACCGCCATGGCGCAGCTCGTCTACGATCATTTCAACAATAAGTAGCCCGTCATGAAGATCATCGTCATCGGCGCGTCCGGCCAGATCGGCCGCGCCCTGGTCAGCCGCCTCCGCGATCATGACGTCGTTGCGGCCTCCCGAGCCTCGGGCGTCGACATCACCCGCCCCGAGACGGTTGAAGCGCTGTTTCAAACCACCGGCAAAGTCGATGCCGTGGTCTGCGCCGCCGGTGAAGCGGTCTGGAAGCCCCTCCGCGAGCTAACGGACGCCGACTTCGCGAAAAGCCTCGGCAGTAAGCTCATGGGCCAGGTGAACCTCGCCCGTCTCGCCCTGCCCCACCTCAATACCGGCGGTTCGATCACCCTCACGGCCGGCACTTACGCGCGCGAGCCCGAGGCCAATTCGGCGCTGCTGGCGCTCGTCAATGCCGCGCTCGAGGGCTTCGTGATCGGCGCCGCGCGCGATCTCCGCGGCATCCGGATCAATGTCGTGAGCCCGCCCCTGGTCGGTGACCTGAAGATGAGCGGCGCCCGCGTCGAGCGCATGCCGCCCGAAGATGTGGCCGAAGCCTATCTGCACGCGCTGATGGCGCGCGGCACCGGCGAGGTGATCGACGCGCGCCTCTACGCGCGCCGCTAGTTACTCCGCCGGCACGCCCTCGGCCGCCGGCTGCCGCTTCGGCGCGCCGCCCAGCCACGAGGCCAGAGCCGCCGCGAGATAGAGGAGCAGCGAGATCGTGAAGGCGATCTTGATGCCCACCATGAACGGCCCGCTCAAGAGGTCGGGGAAGAAATGCGGCCCCGTGATCGTCGCCTGCTGCGCCTGGGTCAGTGCCGCGAGGGCATCGTGCGGGATCAGCTCGCCCATCGGATTGTAGCCGAGGAAGGCCGCAAAGAGGCTCGCGACCGGCGGCTCGCCCGCCACCTGCGCCGCGATCTGCTGCGGCAGTCCCTGCGCGACCAGATGCGACTCCATCGCCGCCGGCAGGCTGATGGCGAGCCCGATGATCATCAGCGTGAAGAACACGCCGATCGACAGCACCTGCCCCGCATTCATCGCCGTGGCGCGGATGCCCGACGCCTGCCCGCGTTCGCCGGCCGGCACGGCGTTCATCGTCTGCGTGCCGTTGGGCGCCGAGAACAGGCCCGAGCCCATGCCGTTGAGGAAGAGCAGGCCCGCGAACATCCAGTAGTCGAAGTCGGCCTGGAGCATCATCAGCCCGAGGAAGGTCAGCGCCCCGAGGATCATGCCGCCCGACGCGAAGGCCTTGGGTCCATAGCGGTCGCTGAGCCAGCCCGAGACCGGCCCGATCAGCAGCACGCCCACCGTCAGGGGCAGCATGAAGATGCCGGCCCAGAGCGGCGTCGACTCGAACGAGTAGCCGTGGAGCGGCAGCCAGATGCCCTGCAGCCACACGATCAGCATGAACTGGAGCCCGCCGCGCCCGACCGACGCCAGCAGCGTCGACAGCACGCCCGAGGTGAAGGCGCGGATGCGGAACAGCCGCAGGTCGAGCATCGGCGCCTCGGCGCGGGTTTCGAGGAAGAGGAAGGCGATCAGGAACAGGAGCCCAAGGCCGATCTCGCTCAGCACCCGCGGGCTGCCCCAGGCCATGAGGTCGCCGCCATAGGGCTGTATGCCGTCGTTGATCCCGACGAGCACCAGCACGAGGCCGATGGCGAACGTGATGTTGCCCCACCAGTCGAGTCGGCCGTGCTTGCGCTCGAGCCCGACGTCCTTGAGGCTGAGATACGCCCAGATCGTGCCGATCAGCCCGACCGGAACGTTGATCCAGAAGATCAGCCGCCAGTCGATGTCGGCCAGCAGGCCGCCCAGCACCAGCCCGATGAACTGTCCCGCAATGGCGGCCATGATGTTGATGCCGAGCGCCAGCCCGCGCTGCTTGGCCGGAAACACATCGATGAGGATCGCCGTCGAGGTGGCCGTCAGCATGGCGCCGCCGATACCCTGGATGACGCGGCCGCCCACCAGATACCAGCCGGCCATGTCGCCCGTCGGCAAAAAGCTCAGCAGCACCGAGGCGAGCGTGAAGATCAGGAAGCCGAGGTTGTAGATCTTGGCGCGGCCGAACATGTCGCCCAGCCGGCCGAAGCTCACCACCAGAACCGAGGTGACCACCATGTAGCCCATGATCGTCCAGAGCAGGACGTTCGTGTTGCCCGGATCGAGCGGCTTCAGGCCGATGCCGCGGAAGATCGCCGGCAGGCTGATGAGCACGATCGACGCATTGATGGTGGCCGCCAGCATGCCGAGCGTCGTGTTGCTCAGCACCATCCATTTGTGATTCTTCATTTCGGTAGGCATAATAAAAGACAGGTCCTCGGCCGCTTCGCGCGCAACGTATCGGTGATTCATATACTTAGGATACTAACTATTGGCAACTGACGAAGATGCATATCTGCTGCGCGATCTGACGCGCGATCTGCTCCTCGCCGGGCGTCTCTGGCGCAAGATCGCGCGGGCCGTCGCCGCCCAGCACGGCGTCTCGGAAGCCGCCTCCGCCCCCCTCATCTGGATCGAACGCCTCGGCAGCAATGTCCGGCAGAACGCGCTGGCCGACGCCATCGGCATCGAAGGCGCATCGCTGGTTCGGCTTGTGGACGAGCTGCAGGCCGCCGGCCTCATCACCCGCGTGCCCGACCCGTCCGACCGCCGCGCCAACGCCATCAACCTGACCGAGCGCGGCCGCGAGGTCGTCAAGGAAGTCACCGACGCGCTGATGGCGCTGCGCCTCGAAGTCTTCGCCGACATTTCGCCCAAGGAAGCCCGGGCAACCCTCAAGGTCTTCGACGCCATCAAGAAGGCGGCCGCCGGCAGCACCCCGTGACAAGCCGCGCCGGCTGCGCTACACAGCCGCCATGAACCTCGTCCGCGCCAGCTATTCGTATTGGTATTTTAGCAGCCGATGCCCGCTGGCAGCCGGAGGGATGCGTTCGATCTGACACAACCGAACCTCAAGTTTCCCACCAAGCCGCCAGCGACTGGCGGCTTTTTTGTCGCCGGTCCGAACCCACCGAGGACCCGCACATGCTCAAATCCACCGACGACCTGCGCATCAGCGCCATCCGCGAGCTGCGAACGCCCGCCGAGGTGATGCACGAGTTCCCGCTCACGGACACCGTGACCCACACCGTGCTCGCCGCCCGCCATGCGCTTCACAACATCCTCCACGGCACCGACGATCGCCTCGCTGTCGTGGTCGGCCCCTGCTCCATCCACGACCCGGCCGCCGCCCTCGATTACGCGCGGCGCCTGGCCGCCATCCGCAAGCGCCTGGGCGACCGGCTCGAGATCGTGATGCGCGTCTATTTCGAGAAGCCCCGCACCACCGTCGGCTGGAAGGGCCTGATCAACGACCCCGATCTCGACGGCAGCTTCAAGATCGATCAGGGGCTCAGCATCGCGCGCGGCCTGCTCCGCGACATCGCCGATCTCGGCCTGCCGGCCGGCTGCGAATTCCTCGACATGACGACGCCGCAGTATTTCGCCGACCTCGTCGCCTGGGGCGCCATCGGCGCGCGCACCACCGAGAGCCAGGTGCACCGCGAGCTCGCCTCCGGCCTCAGCTGCCCCGTCGGCTTCAAGAACGGTACCGACGGCAACGTCCGGATCGCCGTCGATGCGGTGAAGTCGGCCAGCCAGCCCCACCATTTCCTGGCGGTCACCAAGGACGGCCACTCCGCGATCGCCACCACCACCGGCAACGACGACTGCCACATCATCCTGCGCGGCGGCAAAGTTCCGAACTTCTCGGCCGAAAGCGTCGACTCCGCCTGTGCCGAAGCCCTGAGGTCCGGCATCGCGCCGGTCGTCATGATCGACGCGAGCCACGCCAATTCCGGCAAGGACGCCGCCAACCAGCCGCTGGTCCTCGCCGACGTCGGGGCGCAGATCGCGGCGGGCGATCGGCGGATCGTCGGCGTGATGATCGAGAGCAATCTCGTGGCGGGCCGGCAGGATCTGGTCCCGGGACGCCCACTGACGTACGGCCAGTCGATTACGGATGCCTGCATCGGCTGGGACACGACGGTCGAGGTGCTGGAAAAGCTGGCAGTCGACGTCGGCGCGCGGCGGGAGCGGACGGCGCAGGTGGCCTAGTCGAAACGGTTGGCGGCCGGCGGATCGCTCGCGGGAAAGGACTCGTCGGACGCCTCGTCCTCGGGCTTCCACGGCCGTCTGGGCCTGTCGCGCATCGCCTCGGGTCCGGCCGGGCGAATCTGCACCTCGGCCTCCTTCGGCCCGGGCTTCTGCCGATCCTTGAACGCCGGCGCGGTGCCGGGTGCTTTGCCTTTAGGAGCCATCGCCAGTTTCTCGCCGAAGGAACCCTTCGCCCGCCGTCGGGTTCCGCCTTCCCCGGGCTGCATCGCTCGCCTACATTCGACGCATGGCTCTCCCCGCTCCGCTCCGCCAGTTGCCCAACCAGCTCACCATCGCCCGCATCGCCGCGGTGCCGGTGCTTTGCCTGTTCATCGCCATGGGCAACGGCTGGCTCCGCTGGCTGGCCCTCGTCATCTACGTGGCGGCAGCGGTCACGGACTGGCTCGATGGCTTCCTCGCCCACCGCATGAGCATGCAGTCCGACCTCGGCAAGATGCTCGATCCGATCGCCGACAAGCTGCTCGTCGGCGCGCTGATCGTCACCTTCGCCTGGACCCACGACTTCTGGGGCCTCGACCTCGTTCCGGCCATCGCCATTCTTTTCCGCGAGATCTTCATCTCCGGCCTGCGCGAGTTCATGGGCAAACGTGAGGTTTCGGTGCCCGTCACCTTCCTCGCCAAGTGGAAGACGACGGTGCAGTTGGTCGCGCTGTTCGTCGTCATCCTCGGCGGCCTCCTGCCCGGCTTCAACGTCATCGCCGATCTGCTGCTCTGGCTCGCCGCCATCCTCACCGTCTGGACCGGCTGGCAGTACCTCGTCTCCGTCTGGCCCTATTTCAGCGCGCCGACGCCGTGAAGATCCTCTACTTCGCCATGCT
>CAYRZM010000208.1:0-1510 GCA_964428685.1 uncultured Devosia sp.
GCGTCGGCCGCCTCGTCATGGCCTCCGGCGACCGGCAGGACGTGGTCGACGAAGTCGCCGGCAGTCTCGGCCTCGATCTGGCGCTCGGCGGGCTCGATCCGGCGCAAAAGCTCGATCTCGTGCGCCGCGAAAGCGCGGCAGCGCCCACCCTCATGGTGGGCGATGGCGTCAACGACGCCCCGGCGCTCGCCGCCGCCACCATCGGCGTCGCCATGGGCGCGCGCGGCGCCGCCGCCTCGTCGGAAACCGCCGGCATCGTCATCCTCGTCGATCGCATCGATCGCCTGCTCACCGCCGTCACCATCGCCGCCCGCACCCGCCGCATCGCGACGGAAAGCGTGCTGGCCGGGCTCGGCCTGTCGGTCCTGGGCATGGTCCTCGCGGCGTTCGGCCTCTTGCCGCCCATCGCCGGCGCCCTGGCGCAGGAGGCGATCGACGTCGCCGTCATCCTCAACGCCCTCCGCGCCCTGCGCTGAGCCGCCTGCCGCCCCTTAACCCCCCATAAACCACGTTTGCCCGCCGCCCCCCGGCCTGCTATCAGCCCCAAGCGACGCGTAGCGCGCGACTAACAAGCATGGCCGCCGCCTGGCGCGGCCATAGTCAGGCCAAATGACCTTCCCCATCTCCCACATCCGCAATTTCTCGATCGTCGCCCACATCGATCACGGGAAATCGACCCTCGCCGACCGGCTGATCCAGCTCACCGGCGCCATGGATGCGCGCGAGATGGCCGGACGCGAGCAGGTGCTCGATTCGATGGACATCGAGCGCGAGCGCGGCATCACCATCAAGGCGCAGACCGTGCGCCTCAACTACACCGCCAAGAACGGCGAGGCCTATGTCCTCAACCTCATCGACACCCCCGGCCACGTCGATTTCGCCTACGAGGTGAACCGCTCGCTCGCCGCGGTCGAAGGCTCGCTGCTGGTCGTCGATGCCACCCAGGGCGTCGAGGCGCAGACCCTCGCCAACGTCTATCACGCGCTCGACGTCAACCACGAGATCGTGCCCGTCATCAACAAGGTCGACCTGCCCGCCGCCGACGTGCCGCGGGTGAAGCAGCAGATCGAGGACGTCATCGGCCTCGATGCCTCCGATGCGCTCGAGATCAGCGCCAAGACCGGGCAGGGCGTCGACACCGTGCTCGAAGCGATCGTCCACCGCCTGCCGGCCCCCAAGGGCGACATCGCTGCCCCGCTCAAGGCGCTGCTGGTCGACTCCTGGTACGACAGCTACCTCGGCGTCGTGGTGCTGATCCGCGTCATCGATGGCACCATCCGCAAAGGCCAGAAGATCCGGATGATGGCGACGAAGGCCGCCTACGAGCTCGACCGCGTCGGCGTCTTCACCCCCAAGCTCGTCGATGTGCCCGAGGGCCTCGGCCCCGGCGAGATCGGCTTTTTCACCGCCGCCATCAAGCAGGTGGCCGATACCAATGTCGGCGACACCATCACCGATGATCGCAAGCCCACCGCCGCCGCGCTCCCCGGCTTCAAGCCCTCGCAGCCGG
>CAYRZM010000209.1:0-10404 GCA_964428685.1 uncultured Devosia sp.
GCGGCCCGTCCCTTGGGCGGCTCAGCGCTCGAACCGCACCGCGCCGATATGCGGCAGGTTGCGGTTGCGCTGGGCGTAGTCGATGCCGTAGCCGACCACGAACTTGTCGGGGATCTCGAAGCCGATCCAGCGCGCCTTGACGTCGACCTCGCGGCGCGAGGGCTTGTCGAGGAGTGCACAGACCTCGACGCGGCGCGGGTGGCGCGTCTGGAGGATGTCGAGCACGTGGGCCAGGGTGCGGCCGGTGTCGACGATGTCCTCGACGACCAGCAGGTCGCGGCCCTCGATCTCGCCCCGCAGGTCCTTGAGGATGCGCACCTCGCGGCTCGATTCGGTGGCGTTGCCGTAGGACGACACTTCGAGGAAATCGACCTCGACCGGTAGGTCGAGCTCGCGCACGAGGTCGGCGATGAAGACGAACGAGCCGCGCAAAAGCCCAATGACCACCAGCTTGTCGGTGCCGCGGAAGTGCTCGGAAATCTCGGCGGCGAGAGCCTCGACGCGGGCGGCGATGGACTTGGCGGAAATCAGCTGGTCGATGATATAGTCGGCGGGCATCGGGCAGTCCTGCACCGGAAACTGTCACAGTCCCAGCATGTCATTTCGCCGCGCGATCGCAAACCGTTTCCGGCCGCGTGAACACAGCCTTAGCCGGCGCGGGCGCAGACTTCGGGCCTCGTCCACCGGTGCGCGAGCCGCATGACCGCAGGAAGCCGACGCCGCGTCGTCTGGATCGCCCTCTGGGCGCTAATGCTCGCCGTCTGCGCCGCCCCGGCGGCGGCGCAGGAGCGCTCGATCAACGTCATCGATCTCTACCAGGGCGGGGGGTTCTCGGACCTTGCGGCGCTCGCCGCCACCCAGGGTTATGAGCTCTCCGGCGGAGAGCCGGTGGCGCTTTCCAAGTGGTACACGCCGGCCCTGCGCGAGCTGTCGATCGATTTCCTGACTACCCTCGATGCCGACGACGGCATCATCTGGGGCTTCAGCACCGGGGAGGCGGGCGAAAAATACACCATCGACCCCGCCGTCCGGCTCGGGATCATCAAGCAGTGGCATCCGAGCCCCCGCAGCACGCTGACGCTGACGGTCACCACGAGCCTTTGGGGTCACTTCTCGGAGAAAACCTGCGAGGGAGATTTCACCTCGATCGGGGAGGGTATAGAAACCGTTAACTGCCGCCTGGCAGCCTCGACGATCCCGGTTGACGAAACCTTACAGTATCTGTGGGATCAAGACCCATCTAGACTGAAGATCATGCTGAGCTACGTGGTCAGCTTCTGAGCCTGAGAGGATTGCAGTAATGTCGTCGCGCGTTGTCAAAGTATTAACCATAACTGCCGTGGCATTTGGTCTTGTCGCGGGGGCCGCGCAGGCGCAATCGCTGGATATCGGGGTCCTCAAGTCCAAACCGCCAAAGAATCCGCCGCCGAGCAACCCGACCAATCCGACGAACCCCACAACCCCGGCGACGCCCTCTACCCCGACCCCGCCGGTCCTGCCGACGCTCTATGCGTGGATGAATTCGGACATCCTCGCCGCCTGGGCGCTCGGCTACCAGGGCCAGAAAGTCACGGTCACGATGATCGACGACTTCTCGAGCAGCGACCGCTTCGCCGGCCAGTTCACCAACGTCACCCAGACGCAGCGCCACGGCGAGTGGACGCGCGAAGAAGTGAGTCTCATCGCGCCGCAGGCGACGATCGTGTCCAAGGACTTCAACACCTCCAACACCGCGGTGTCGCTGGCCAAGGGCCTCAACGTGTTCAACCTCAGCTACGGCATGTATGCCCGCGCCGGCTACAGCTCGATCGCCTGGGGCAAGGAAGAATCCTCGATCATCAGCGACGCCATCAACGGCAGCGCGGTGGTCTCCAAGGCCGCCGGCAACGACTACAATGCGACCGTCGTGGGCGGCACCAACGGCTCGGGCCAGGTCGACTATCTCGACAAGGCCCTGATCGGCGCCAAGACGGCGATCTTTGTCGGTGCGCTCGACCACAATGGCGACCCCAACAACAAGGCGGGGATCGCCTACTATTCCAACACCGCGGGCACCAACGCCACGGTGCAGAGCCACTTCCTCGTGGTGGGCGTCGACGGCAGCAAGAACGGCAACCTCCTCGGCACCTCGTTTGCCGCGCCGGTGGTCACCGGCTATGCGGCGATCCTGGGCAGCAAGTTCACCTCCGCGAACGCCACGCAGATCACCAACCAGCTGCTGACCACGGCGCGCAAAGACACGCTGGTCGGCTGCAGCGCGAGTGCCTGGAACGCTTCGTGCGCGGCGACCTACGGCGTCGGCGAGGCAAGCCTCAGCCGCGCTCTGGCGCCGTCCGCGATCCATTAGTCGCAGGTCGCAGGACTTTCGTCGGTGGAATGGGTGGTGGGCCCGACAGGACTTGAACCTGTAACCAGACCGTTATGAGCGGTCGGCTCTAACCAATTGAGCTACGGGCCCTTCCGGGTGAGATAGCAGCGGCGCGTGGCGCGGCAAGCGGAATCACGGGTTGCGCGCGGCATCCTCGAGATCGGCAAGACGCCGCTCGGCCGTCAGCGCGCGCTCGCGCCATTCCTCGATGGCGAGGCCGTCTATTCGCGCGGGACCCGCGGCGTGGATGCTGTCGTCCGCATCGGGGGTGATGTTCATGATCTTGGCGTGGAGCGCGGCGACGTAGTCGGCGTCGTCCGGGTCGAGCTTGCCGTCGCGCCAATCGCTCAGGATGCGGTTGAGCTCGAGCGTGGTGTCATCGTTCATGTCGCCGCGGGCGAGAAGTTCCGCGATCAGCTGATCGACCTGCACGGGAATGTCCTTTTCCTGACGTTTGCGGCGCGACCATAAAGGAGCGCCGGGGCGGCGTCACGCCCTCGGGAACGGCTTGCTGAGGTGGGGCGAGCCGGCAATGCCGAAGCGCCACGGCACCTCGGCGGCCTTGGTGATGCCGATGCGCGGACCGATGGTCACTTGGTGCGACTGCCGCCGCGGAAGGGTCAGCGCAAACGGCGGGGCATCGAGCCGGCGGCCGTCGAGCACGCCGGTGATGCCGAGCGCCTCGCAGAGTTTCCCCGGCCCCGAGCACAGCGTTCGCGGATCTTCCAGTCCGCGCCGGCTGCGCATGATGTCGATGCCCGCCGTCGGCTCGAGGGCCCGGATCAGCACGGCGCTGGCATTGGCGCAGACGAAGTTGAGGCACCAGTGGATGCCGTAGGACCGGTACACGTAGACGCGCGGCGGACCGGCGAACATCGCGCGGTTGCGGGGCGTGGGTCCGCGATAGCTGTGCGAAGCCGGATCGTCGGGGTGATAGGCTTCGGTCTCGACGATGCGGCCGCCGACGCCGTCGACCAGCAGTTCCGCGCCCAGCAGCGCCGGCGCCACGATCGCCGCCTCGCGCGCGAAGAAGGTCTCGAGGGTCATGCCGCGAGCTAGCGGCGGAGAGCCTGCCGGGTCAACCGTTGCCTCGCGCTTTGCGGGCGTGGCACAAGGCCCGGGTGAGCAACAGCCTCAAATTCGGCACGAGCGGGCTGCGCGGCCTTGCCGCCGATCTCGTCGGCGCGGAAGCCCGCCGCTACGCCGCAGCTTTCGCGCGCTACGCCCGGGCCGACGGTTCATCGCGCATGCTGGTCGGGCGCGACCTGCGGGCCAGCAGTCCGGCGATCACCGCGTCCGTCATCGCGGCCGTTTCGGGGCTCGGGATCGAGGCCGTCGACTGCGGCGCGCTGCCAACGCCGGCGCTCGCGCTCGAGTCGCGCCGCGAGAAGGCTCCGGCCATCATGGTCACCGGCAGCCACATTCCCGGCGACCGCAATGGATTGAAGTTCTACCGCGCGAGCGGCGAGATCGACAAAGCGGACGAGGCGGGCATTCTCGCACTGCTGACCGATGCGCCGGCCGCAGACGCGGTGGCCAGCACCAGCGATGCCGCGCGCCGCCGCTATCGCGAGCGCTACCTGCACCTGCTGCCCGCCGCAACGCTCACGGGCTGGCGCATCGGGGTGTGGGAGCATTCGTCGGTCATGCGCGATCTTTTGGTCGACATGCTCGACTGGTTCGGCGCCGAGGTCGTTGCACTCGGTCGGTCCGAGAGCTTCGTTCCGGTCGACACCGAAGCGATCGGCGACGACACCGCCGCCGAGCTCGCCGGCTGGGTGCATGCGCATCAGCTCGACGCGATCGTTTCGAGCGACGGCGATGCCGACCGGCCGCTGCTGGTCGACGAAACCGGCGCAGTGCTGCGCGGCGACGTTGTCGGCATCCTCACCGCGCAGTTTCTGGGCGCGGCCACGGTGGTGACGCCGGTGACCTCGAATTCGTCTATCGAAGGCCTGTTCCCCGCTGTCGTGCGCACCCGGGTCGGCTCGCCCTTCGTCATCGCCGGCATGGCGGGAGCGGACGGCCCCGTCGTGGGCTTCGAGGCCAATGGCGGCGTGTTGCTGGGCAGCGATGTCGAGGTGAACGGCGCGCTGCTCACGGCGCTGCCGACCCGTGACGCCATGCTGCCCATCCTCGCCGTGCTCGGCGCCGCGCGCGCGGCGGGCCAGAGCCTTTCGGCGCTTGCGGCGACCTTGCCGCCGCGGTTCGCGCGGAGCGACCGGCTGCAGCATGTGCCGGCAGAAAAGAGCGCCGCGCTGCTGGAGCGCCTCCGTACCGACGCCGCCGGATTCCTGGCGCCCGTCGGGACGATCCGGTCGGTCTCCGACATCGACGGGCTGCGCTACGTGCTCGGCAGCGGCGACGTCATCCACTATCGGCCCTCGGGCAACGCCCCCGAGCTTCGCTGCTACACCGAGGCAGCGACCGCCGGGCGCGCCGACGCGCTGCTGGCCTGGGGGCTCGATGCCGCGGCGGCGGTCGTGCGCTAGTTGCGCGCGACGATCAGCGCCGCGGCGCCGGCCATGATCACGGCGGCCGTGCGGTTCAGCCGGCGGATCGCCGGGGCGCTGGTGAACAATTCGCGCGCCCAGGCGGCGAGCGCGGCATAGCCGAGGCCGATGGCGATCAGCACGACCGTGACGATCAGCGCGAGCTCGAGGAAGCCGAGCGGGCTCACGCCGCGGTCGAGCGGCACGACCGTCGGCAGCAGCGCCAGGTAGAACACGATCGTCTTGGGATTGCCCAGCGTCAGCGCGAAGCCCGAAAGGAAGGTGCGCGACCAGTGTTCGCGGCTCCGCGGGCCCAGCTGTTCCGCCCCCGGCTTGGCGAACCAGAACTGCCAGGCGATGTAGAGCAGGTAGAGCGCACCCGCCCAGCGCACGACGGTGAACACCGCGCCGAACCAGGTCGCGATCGCCGCGAGGCCGAAGAGCGCGAAGACCAGATAGACGAGATCGCCGAGCAGGATGCCCAGCACCATCGGCACCGCGCTCGAAAAGCCGCCGCCCAGCGCCCGCGCGACGTTGGCGGCGACGCCCGGCCCGGGAATGAGCACCACGATGGTGTAGGCGAGGGTGAAGGCGGCGAGGGTGAAGAAATCCATAGCAGCCTCACACGCGCGGGCAGCGGGCGAGGACCAGCGGATAGCCGCGGTCGCGCGTCATCACCAGGATGTCATCGGAGGGCCGGTAGATCTGGACGATGCCGTTGGCGATGCTGAGCGCGAGGGAGCGCTGTCCGGCGGCGGCGTCGCTGGTGTTGTCGAGCCCGAGCCCCAGCGCATTGAGATAGGGCCCGTCGTCGACATGGGCGCCGAAGGTGGTGCCGGCGATCAGCGCGTAGGTCTGGGTGAAGCTGCCGCGCGGCGTCGTGGAGGTGACCGTCAGCGTCAGCGGATCGGGGGACGCGAGCACCGAGGCCTGCGGCGAAGCGCAGATCCGGTCGGTGTCGGCGCCGTAGCTCTCGATGCCGGACTTGATGTCGGGGCCGTTGAGCGGCGCCCATTTGCCGTCGACGTTCTTGAGCGCGAACTCGCCGTAGCGGGCGCCGAGGAAAGCCGGCTGCGACACGCCGCCGGTGAAGATCTGGTAGGCATTGTGCGCCTGGTCGGCGATGCTGTCGGCGGCGGCCGCGGGGGCGGCGCTGAGGCCGAAGGCGAGAACGGCAGCGGCGAGGGGACGCATTGGAGGCTCCAGTCGAAAACGGCCGGGACACTATGGCACGCCGCGGTTCCGCTCAACGTGATCTTGCCGCCGCCGGGGCTGTGCTAAGGGACGGGCGATGATCCCCTCCATGCCCGAACTCGACCGCGCCTGGGCGCTCCTGACGCAGGACCGTGCGGCCGAGGCGCGGGAGGCGGCGGCGGCGATCCTCGCGGTCCATCCCGGCAACGTCTCGGCCCTCGTCTGCCACGCCATGGCCAACTGGAAGGCCGAGGGCGACCTCGCCCGATCGATCGCCGAAGTGCGCCGCGCCGTGACGCTCGCGCCCAATGTCGCGTCGATCCGGCACAATCTCGCCTCGCTGCTCGCTTCGGCCGGCGACAGTGCCGGCGCGGCGGAGGAGTTCGAGGCGGCGCTGCGGATCAAGCCCGACGACGCGGTGGCCTTCCAGGGCCTCACGCAGAACATGAAATTCACCGCCGAGAGCGAGCTGGTGCGGGCGATGGCGGCGCTGCACGACCGGCCGGACCTCGACAAGGGCATGCGCGAGTACCTCGCCTATGGCCTCGCCAAGGTCTTCGACGACCTGAACCAGCCGGAGCGCGCGATCCACTACGCGCTCGAAGCGAATGCGCTCGGCGCGCGGCCGTTCGATCTCGCCGGCGAAGCGGCGGCCCTCGACGAGCTGGGGGAACTCGCCCGGCTCGATGCCTTCCGGCACGCTCGCGGCAGCGGCCACCCCAGCCGCGCCCCGCTCTTCATCGTGGGCATGCCGCGGGCGGGAACGACCCTCGTCGAGGCGATCCTCGCGAGGCATCCCGACGTGCTGCCGCTCGGCGAGTCGCGCCAGATCGTCGATGTCGAGCGCGCGGCCCTGCAGCGCCGCGGGCAGGGGGCGCGACGCAATGTGCGGCACGAGCTCGCGCTGTCGCTGGACCGCTCCTGGCTCGCGGCACAGGCCGAGGCGATGGCCAGCCGCTGGCAGGCGCGCGCCGGCCGGCCGTTCGCGGTGATGACCGACAAGACGCCCGAGAACGCCGTCCGGCTCGGGCTGGTGGCGCGCCTCTTTCCCCGCGCCCGCGTCATCCATGTGCGGCGCCACCCGCTCGACACCGGCGTGTCCAACTTCTTCCAGCGCTTCGCCGCGGGGCAGGGGTTTTCGACCCGGCTCGACTGGATCGGCCGGCGCACCCGGCAGACCGCGGACAGCATGACGATCTGGAAGACGGCGCTCGACCTGCCGGTGCTCGATGTGAGCTACGAACGGCTGGTGGCCGAGCCCGAAGCGCAGTCGCGGCGGCTCGCCGAATTCGCTGGCCTCAAGTGGACCGAAGCGATGCTCGATCCGGCCGCCGCCGACCGCGCCATCCTCACCGCCAGCGTCTGGCAGGTGCGGCAGCCGATCTACCGCAGCGCCGTCGATCGCTGGCGGCGCTATGCGCCCTGGCTCGGCCCGATGGTCGAGGCCATGGGCGGCATGGCGTGGGTCGACCGCGAAGTCGCCGACATCGGGGCGGCGGGCTGACCGTCAGGCCAGCGTCTTCAGCCGCTCGAACATCAGCTCGAAGAAGCCATCGCTGTCGCCCGAGCGCAGGTAGTTGACGTTGCGCGCCCGGCCGGTGACGCCCCAGTAGTCGACCACGGTCATGCCGCGGGTCAGCTCGCTCTGGGTCTCGATGGCGACGTTGACGTGGCGGCCCTGGAACAGTTCCGGCTTGAGCAGATAGGCGATGACGCAGGGGTCGTGCAGAGGACCGCCTTCCGAGCCGTATTTCGAGATATCGAAGCGCGAGAAGAATTCGAGCATTTCCGCGGTCGCCACCCCCGTGCGGTTGCCGAGCGCCCGGAACCGTTCGATTCGCGGCCGCGTCGCCAGCATGAAATGCGTCACGTCGAGCGGCACCATGGTGACAGGGACGCCCGAATGGACGACGACGTCGGCGGCTTCCGGATCGACGAAGATGTTGAACTCGGCCGCCGGCGTGATGTTGCCGCCCTCGAACAGCCCGCCGCCCATCATCACGATTTCCTTGATCCGCGCCTTGATGTCCGGCGCCTTGACGAACGCCATGCCGATATTGGTCAGCGGCCCGAGGCAGCAGAGGGTGACGCTGTTCTCGGGCTCCCGCCGCAGCGTGTCGATGATGAAGTCGACGCCATGCTGCTCGCGGAGCCTGATCGTGGGTTCGGCCCAGTTCGGCCCGTCGAGGCCCGTCTTGCCGTGGACGTGCTCGGCCGTCACCAGCCGGCGCCGCATCGGCCCCTCGCAGCCGGCATAGACGGGCGTGTCGGTCTTGCCCGAGAGCTCGACCACGATCAGCGCGTTCTTGGCGTTCTGCTTGAGCCCCACATTGCCGGCGACCGCGACGATTCCCAGCACCTCGAGCTCGGCGGGCGAGCCGAGCGCCAGGAGGATCGCGACGGCGTCGTCCTGGCCGGGGTCGGTGTCGATGATGATCTTTCGGCGCATGGGCTTGGCCTCTTTTGTTGATGGATCGATTCCGCCGGATCGTAGCGGTGCGGCCCCGTGGCGTCACGGGCGGGAACAAAAGCCGTCCCCGGCAATTGTGAGGCCACGGAGGGAGAATTGGCCACCAAAGCGCCAGCGCGTCAGGGCGCGATTCCACGTTCGATGACCGACACGCAGTTCGAGCGGCTGCTCGCCAATTCGGGGCGGCTGTCGCTGCTGATCGTGGGCGCGCTCGCCCTGGTCGTGGCGCTGGCGCTCGGCCGGGTGATCCTCGCGCCGATTTCGCTGGCCATTGTCGTCGGCCTGATGTTCGGGCCGCTCGGCGATGTTCTGGAGCGCCGGCGGGTGCCGCCGGCGCTCTCGGCGGGCGTGGTCGTGCTGGTGTTCGTCGCTCTGCTCGCCATCGCCGCCGTCCTGTTTGCGACGCCGCTCTCGGAGTGGATCGCGCGCGGCCCGGTGATCTGGGACCGGCTGCGCACCCAGCTGGCCGGTCTCAAGCAGCCGCTCGAATCCCTCAGCGCCGTGCAGGACCAGCTCAAGACCCTGATGGGCAGCGATGCGGCCATGACCGTCGAGGTCAAGGATGGCGGGCCGGTGCAGGACGCGGCGCTGATGGCGCCGAGCATTCTTGCCGATGCGCTGCTGTTTCTGGCCGGACTCTATTTCTTCCTCGCCACGCGGCACCAGATCCGCATCGCCGTCCTCTCGCTCTGCTTTTCGCGCCGCACGCGCTGGCGCACCGCGCACGTGTTCCGCGACGTGGAAATGAAGGTCAGCCGCTTCCTGCTCGCTGCCGCCGCGATCAATGTCAGCGTGGGCGTTGCCACGACCCTCGCCACCTGGGCATTGGGGCTGCCCTCGCCGCTGCTCTGGGGCGCGCTGGCTGCGGTGATGAACTTCATCCCCTATGTCGGCCAGGCCGTGATGTTCGCGGTGCTGCTCGCCATCGGGCTCGGCACGCAGACCGGCCCCATCGGCATCTTTGCGCCCGTGGTCGCCTATGGCGCCATCAATCTCGCCGCGGACCAGGTGGTGTTCCCGCATCTGGTGGGAAGGGCGCTGACGCTCAACCCGTTCATCATCTTCGTGTCGATCGCCTTCTGGCTCTGGATCTGGGGCCCGATGGGCGGCTTCGTCGCGGTGCCGTCGCTGCTGGTGCTGCAGTCGGTGATCCTCCATGTGTTCCCGACCACCCGAGCCATCCCCGAACGGACGCAGCGCAAGCTCGAAGAGGCCAAGGCCGCAATCGAGGCCGCCAAGGCGGCCGAGCCCGAGCCGGAGGCCGTGCCGGCGCCCGCACCCACAAAGCGGCGCCGCGCCCCGCGCAAGACGGCCATGCCGGCTTCGCCTTGACCTGACCGGCCGCGGGCCGCATATCGCTGGGCCATGGCGGGCGAGGCGGTCAGCGCGGCGGCAAACAACATCGACCTCATCCAGGTCGTGGCCCTGCTCGCCGCCGGCGTCATCGCCGTCCCCATCTTCAAGCGCGCCGGACTCGGCTCCGTCCTCGGCTATCTCGCGGCGGGCCTTGCCGTCGGCCCGTTCGGGCTCCGGCTCATCGCCGATCCCGACGCGATTCTGCATGTCTCCGAGCTCGGTGTCGTGCTCTTTCTCTTCATCGTCGGCCTCGAGATGGAGCCGAGCCGCCTGTGGAACCTGCGCAAGCAGATCTTCGGTGTCGGCGTGCTGCAGGTCGCCGTCTGCGGCGCGCTGCTCACCGGTGTCGGCATCCTTCTCGGCTTCGCGCCCGCGGTCGCGTTCGTTGCCGGGATGGGGTTCGTCCTCACCTCCACCGCCATCGTCATGCAGCTTCTGACCGAGCGCGGCGACCTCGCAACGCCCGCGGGCCAGCGGATCGTTTCGATCCTCCTGCTCGAGGACCTCGCCATCGTGCCGCTCCT
>CAYRZM010000210.1:0-7303 GCA_964428685.1 uncultured Devosia sp.
GAAAGCGACGACCTCGTCGCCTTCAATATCGAGCAGATCCGCGAGCTCGGCATCGATATCGAGATCGACGATTTCGGCACCGGCTACGCCTCGATCGTGAGCCTGCTAAAGCTGCAGCCGCGGCGGCTGAAGATCGACCGCCAGCTGGTGAGCCCGGTGCTCGAATCCGAAAGCCAGCGCCGGCTCATCGCTTCGATCGTCGACATCGGCCACTCCCTCGGCATCGGCGTGGTGGCCGAAGGCGTCGAGACCGCCGAACACGCCCGCATCGTCACCGCGCTTCAGTGTGACACGCTCCAGGGCTACGCGATGTCGAAGCCCCTGAGCCCGGGCAAGCTCGAACGCTTCATCGCCGACTGGCAGGCCAAGGGCGAAATCGCGGCGGCGTGAGCCAACGACGACCGAGGGCGTGGCGCTCTGCCTGCGCCGTTCTACGCCACCGGCACCCACACGACATCGTCGATGCGTGGCGCGCCGGTGGCGAGCATCACCACGCGGTCGAAGCCGAGCGCGACGCCGCAGGCGTCGGGCATCAGCGCGAGCGCCGCGAGAAAATCCTCGTCGAGCGGATAGCGCTCGCCATAGAGCCGCGCCTTCTCGTCCATCTCGACGGTGAAGCGCCGGCGCTGCTCGGCCGCATCGGTCAGTTCGCCGAAGCCGTTCGCGAGCTCGACGCCACAGGCATAGATCTCGAAGCGCTCGGCGACGCGCGGATCGTCGGAGGCGCGGCGGGCGAGCGCAGCTTCCGAGGCGGGGTAGCGGTCGAGGATGGTGATGCGGCCGAGCCCGAGCTGCGGCTCGACCTTTTCGACCAGCACGCGGGTGAAGAGATACGACCAGTTGTGCTCGGCCGGCACGTCGATGCCGACGGCCCGAAGCTGCGCGGCGAGCGCTGCCGCATCGGGCGGCCCCTGGCGCGGGATCGTCGCGAGAAGGTCGATCCCAGCGTGCCGGAGGAAGGCATCGGCGACACTGATCCGCTCCGGCGCGGCCGCGGGATCGGCCGTGCGGTCGCGATGGCGGAGCAAGGCAGCCCCTGTCGCCTCCGCGGCCAGCCGGATCAGCGCCACGCAGTCGTCCATCACCGACGTGTAGGGCTCCTCCGCGCGGTACCATTCGAGCAGCGTGAACTCCGGGTGGTGCGTCGCCGTGCGCTCGCGGTTGCGCCAGACATGGCCGAGACTCGCGATGCGGCGCTCGCCGGCGGCCAGCAGCTTCTTCATCGAAAATTCGGGCGAGGTGTGGAGGAAGCGCGTCTCCGTAGTGCCATCCTCGCCGGTCAGCGTCGTCGCAAAGGCATGGAGATGCGTCTCGTTGCCGGGCGAGCGCTGCAGGCCCGGCGGATCGACCATCACGAAGTCACGGGCGGCGAGGTAGCCGCGCATCGCCGCCTCGATCCGGTTGCGCGCGAGAAGCAGCGGGCGGCGGTCGGCATGGCGTTCCGGCGTCCACCAGGGCGAGGAGGGGGCCAAGTTCACTTCCGTCTGGCGATTTGCCCGATTTTGGGCTAGGTGGCGCGCCGAAATCCCCTTCGGCGCCCCGCCTGATAGGCTGCCGCCCCCGTCCGGACAAGGAAGAAATAATGGTCAAGGTCATCGCTTCGTCGCTGCGCAAAGGCCAGGTCGTCGACCAGGACGGCAAGCTCTATGTCGTGCTGACGGCGGAGAACATTCATCCCGGCAAGGGCGCCTCGGTGACCCAGGTCGACATGCGGCGAATTTCCGACGGGGTGAAGGTTTCCGAGCGCTGGCGCACCACCGAGATGGTCGAGAAGGCCGACGTCGACGAGCGCGAGTACCAGTTCCTCTACAACGACGCCGAGGGCTACCACTTCATGGAGCCCACCACCTACGAGCAGATCGCCGTGCCCGAGGACGTGATCGGCGACCAGAAGGCCTTCCTCCAGGACGGCATGAAGGTGTTCATGAAGACCTTCGAGGGCAATGCGCTCTCGATCGAGCTGCCGCAGCGCGTGACGCTCGAGATCACCGAGACCGAGCCGGTGGTGAAGGGCCAGACCGCCTCATCCTCGTTCAAGACCGCGGTGCTGTCGAACGGCGTCAAGACCATGGTGCCGCCGCATATCGGCGTCGGCACCCGCGTCGTGGTGATGACCGAAGACGGCTCCTACGTCGAGCGCGCCAAGGACTGATCCGCTCAGGCGCGCTTGCGCGCCGGCATCGCCATCATCATGGCATCCGACACCGTCTGCGCGGCGTGGCCGCGGCTGCCGCTCGCCACGTCGTCGGCAAACCGCATCAGCAGCGCGTTGAACACCTCCGGCGCATCGCGGAAGGCGGCGTGGCTCGCGTCGGGGATGACGTGGCACATGCCGTTCCAGAGCGTCCGGTAGCGAAGCCCGGCGACATAGCCCGGCCGCACGAAGGGATCGTCCGAACCATTGACCACCGCGACCGGGACCGGCGAGGTCTCGACCAGCGCCTTCTCGTCGACGCAGCGGCCGCCCATCATCGAGGAGAACATGATCCGCCGGAGCTGCCCGTCGGCCCGCGTGATGCTGGCGAGATCGGCGTCCGTCAGGCCGGCGCCGAAGCAGAGCTGGCCGAAGCGCGCGATGTCGTGCGCGCTGAACTTGGCCTTCGAGGCCAGCGTGGTGTCGAGATTGGTGCGGAACGCGCGCAGCAGCGCCACCGGACCGCGGCCGATCGGCGGCGCGCCCATCAGCATGACGCCGGCGACGGCCGGATGCGACGCCATCAGCTCGAGCGCGATATGCCCGCCGAGCGACCAGCCGAAGATCACCAGGCGCTCGACGCCCAGCTGCGCGACGACGTCGCCGATGGTCGCGGCGAGGCCGGGCAGCGTGTAGCTCTGGCCGGTGCCGATGTCGGCGGCGTTGGAGGAGTCCCCGTGCCCCGGCAGGTCGGGCACGATCATGCGGTAGCGGTCGGCAAGCGCGCTCTGCATCTGCGGCGCGAACACGCGGCCGGAGGCGCCCGAGCCGTGCAGCATCAGCAGCGGCATCCCGGTCCCGCCGCTCTCGGCGACGTGGATGGTGGCGTTGCGGGTGGTGATGGTCCTTGTGGCAAAGGTCATCGCGGGCTCCATGTCCCCAAGCAATGGAGCCCGTATTATTCCGCAGAGGTCGTTTACGCCCGGTCTAGACCTGTGGTGAACAAATGCTGTCTATTGCGGCATCGACCATTGGCATTGGGGGAGTGCCGAGGGGACCGGACAGAGGGCAAAGATGACCGCAGCGGACGCGCCGGACGACTACGTATTGGGCCATTCGGAGCGCGAGCTGGCCAGGCTCGAAGCCCAGGCGGCGTTCTACGCCGACGCCACCCGCGATGGGCTGCTGAAGGCCGGCATCGCCCCGGGAATGAAGCTCCTCGACCTCGGCTGCGGAGTGGGCGACGTGAGCCTGATCGCGGCGCGGATCGCCGGCGCGGCGGGGTCGGTCACCGGCATCGACATCTCCGATGCGGCGGTTGCGGTGGCCGCAAGACGCGCGGCGGCGGAGAGCCTTCGCACAGATTTCATCAAATGCGCGGTCGCCGATTTTGGCCGCTATGCCGACTTCGACGCCGTCGTCGGCCGCTTCATCCTCGTCCATTTCCCCGATCCGGTGGCGGCACTACGCGACATCGCCGGCCGCATGCGGCGCGGCGCAACACTGGTGTCGATGGAAATGGACATGGGCACCGCGAGCGCCACCGCGCCATTCCCGCTGCTCGATTACCACCTCGGCAACATCCGCCGGATGTATGCCAGCATCGGCCTCAGCCCCGACATGGGCGCGCGGCTTCACGCCGCCTATCGTGCCGCCGGGCTCGAGCCGACCCTCACCGCTTTCACCCGCGTCGGCAATGCGCGCGAGGCGGCGGGCTTCGGCTTCCTCGCCGAATCCGTGCGCAGCCTGATGCCGATGCTCGAAAAGCTCGGCATCGCGACGCCCGACGAGATCGGCATCGGCACGCTGGCCCAGCGCCTTGCCGCGGAAGCCGCCGCCACCGATCCGGCGATCTTCTACCCGCGTTTCGTGGTCGCCTGGGCAAAGGTGTAGCGGCGCGGCTTGCGGCGGCGCCTGCGGACCCATATCTCTTCAGTTCACCCCTCATCCTTCCGGGGAGATCAGCAAATGTCCGTCGTCTCCACCCTGCCGTCCGTCGTGGCGGTGCGCGCCACCGTTCCCGAGGACGCCTTCACCGCCTCCAACCTCGGCACCCGCCGCGAGGGGAGCGGCGTGGTCATCGCCGAGTCGGGGCTCGTCCTCACCATCGGCTACCTCATCACCGAGGCCGAGGAAGTGTGGCTCACCACGCATGATGGCCGCATCGTCGCCGCCCACGCGCTCGCCTACGACCAGGAGACCGGCTTCGGCCTCGTCCAGGCCCTCGGCCCGCTCGGCCTGCCGGCGCTCGAGCTCGGCAGCTCCGCCGATGCCCAGATCGGCGACGCCGTGGTCTTTGCCGACGGCGCCGGCAATTCGATCCGCGCCGCGATCGTCGCCAAGCAGGAGTTCGCCGGCTACTGGGAATACCTGCTCGATGAGGCGATCTTCATTGCCCCGGCGCATCCATCCTGGGGCGGCGCGGCGCTGATCGGCGCCGACGGCAAGCTCATCGGCATCGGCTCGCTGCGGCTGCAGATGGTGCATCAGGGCCAGGTCAGCGACATCAACATGGCGGTGCCGATCGACCTCTTGAAGCCCATCCTCGACGACCTCGTGGCCCGCGGCAAGGCCAACCGCCCGCCGCGCCCGTGGCTCGGCGTGTTCCCCGCCGAGAACAACGGCGACGTGGTGATCATGAACGTCGCGCCCGCGAGCCCCGCCGCCAAAGCCGGCCTCAAGCCGGGCGACATCATCTCCGACATCCGCGACGAGGAGGTCGGCGGCCTCGCCGATTTCTACCGCAAGATCTGGGGCAGCGGCCCCGCCGGCACCGAAGTGCCGATGCGCATCGTGCGCGACGGCCGCGAAAGCTGGATGCGGATCAAGTCGGCGGATCGCGCGACGTTCCTGCGCCGGCCGCACCTGCAGTAAGTCAGGCCCGTCCGCTCCAGAGCCGCGACAGCGGACCGGCGGGCCCGCGCACCGGGTCGGTCGGCGGCAGCGCGAGGGCCGCGATGCGCCGGTCGGCGGCAGGGTCGCGCTTGCGCATCACGTCGTAGCGCTCCTGCCCCGGTGGATAGGCGCCGATCATCTCGAAGTCGGAGCTGGCATCGATCCGCCGGTGCCCGGTGCCGGCCGGCAGCACGACGCAGTCGCCGGCACTCACCTCGATATCCTGCCCCACGTCACCCCCGAGACGCAGCGTCGCCCGGCCATGTCCGACGCCCAGCACTTCGTGGGCGTTGGAATGATAGTGATCGTAGTCGAAGACGCCGTCGTGCCAGACGCCGGCCCAGCCGTTGCGGCGGAAAAGGGCATCGAAATCCGCGAGCGCCGCCGGCAGCGCCGCGCGGTAAATCAGCACCGGCAGGGCGCTGTTGGGCGTCACGGTGCCCGGGGGCAGCAGCAGCGTTTGCGGGTCGGTGCTCATGACGCTCTCAACGTGCCGCCGGCACGGCGGTTGCCGTCGCGCGGCCGGGCTGGCAATGCTTGGCCATGGCCGAGCTTCCCATCGATGCCGTCCTGCCGCAACTGCGCGAGGCGCTGGTGGCCGGTCCACGCGCCGTGCTGGTCGCGCCTCCCGGCGCCGGCAAGACCACGCGCGTGCCGCTGGCACTGCTCGACGCGCCGTGGCGCGGCGAGGGCAGGATCCTCGTGCTCGAGCCGCGCCGTCTCGCCGCCCGCGCCGCCGCCAGCTTCATGGCCCGGACACGGGGCGAGGGGGTGGGCGACACCGTGGGCTATCGCGTGCGCCTCGACAGCCGTGTCGGACCCCGTACCCGCATCGAGGTCGTCACCGAGGGCGTCTTCACCGGCTTGATTCTTGACGATCCGGCGCTCGACGGCGTCGCCGCGGTGCTGTTCGACGAGTTCCACGAACGGAGCCTCGACGCCGATCTCGGCCTCGCGCTCGCGCTCGATGCCACCGCGCTTCGCCCCGACCTCAGGGTGCTGGTGATGTCGGCAACGCTCGACGGTGCCCGCGTCGCCGCGCTGCTCGATGCGCCAGTTATCCAAAGCGAAGGCCGCGCCTTCCCGGTCGAGACGCGCTACGCCGCGCCCGATCCGCAGCAGCGGCTGGAGGATCAGGTCGCCGATGCCACCATGCGCGCGCTTGCCGCCGACCCCGGCTCGGTTCTGGTGTTCCTGCCGGGGCAGGGGGAGATCGCGCGCGTCGCCGAGCGGCTGCAGAACCGCGTTCCAGCGGACACCGATATCGTCCCGCTCTATGGCCAGCTCACGGCCGAGGAGCAGGATCGCGCCATCGCGCCGGCGCCGGGGGGGCGCCGCAAGGTCGTGCTCGCGACCTCGATCGCCGAAACCTCGCTCACCATCGAGGGCATCCGCATCGTCGTCGATTCCGGTTTCCGCCGCGTGCCGGTTTACGAGCCCGCGACCGGTCTCACCACGCTCGAGACCCGCCGCGTCTCGCGCGCGGCTGCCGACCAGCGCCGCGGCCGTGCCGGCCGCACCGCGCCGGGCATCTGCTACCGGCTCTGGGCCGAGGGCCAGACCGGCGGCTTTGCCCTGTTCGACACGCCCGAAATTCTCGCTGCCGACCTCAGCAGCCTCGCCCTCGATCTCGCCAGCTGGGGTGTGACCGATCCGGCGAAGGTGGCTTTCCTCGATCCCCCGCCCGCGCCGGCCTGGAGCGAAGCGGTGACGCTGCTGCGCCAACTCGATGCCCTCGACGAATCCGGCCACATCACGCCCGAGGGCCGGGCGCTGGGCGCGCTGCCGGTGCATCCGCGGCTGGCCCACATGATCCACCGTGCCGCCGACAATGGCACCGCGGCGCAGCTCGCGGTGCTGCTGACCGAGCACGGGCTCGGCGGCGACGACACAAGCATCGCGCACCGGCTGGCGCATTTCCGCGCCGACCGGTCCCGCCGCGCCGAAGACGCGCGGGTGCTGGCGCGCCGCTGGGGGGGCGAGCCCGGCCACGATCTCGATCTCGGCCGCATGCTGGCGCCGGCCTATCCCGATCGCCTGGCGCAACAGGCGGGCGCCTCCGGCCGCTACCGCCTCGCCAACGGCCGCGCCGCCTCGCTCGCCGAAACCGATGCGCTCGGCCAGCATCCGTTTCTCGTCGTCACCGAAGTCACCGGCGGTCCGGCGACGGGCCGCATCCGCGCCGCCGCGGCGATCACCCGCGCGGAGATCGAGGCGCTCTTCGCCGGCCGCATCGTCGAGGAGACGACGCTCGACTACGACAGCGCCGCCCGT
>CAYRZM010000211.1:0-12577 GCA_964428685.1 uncultured Devosia sp.
CGCAGGGCACGCTGCAGATGCTGTTCGAGTTCCAGACGCAGGTGGCGCACCTCACCGGCATGGAGGTCGCCAACGCCTCGATGTACGACGGCTCGACCGCCACCGCCGAAGCCGTGCTGATGGCGCGGCGGCTCACCCGCAAGGACAAGATCGTGCTCTCGGGCGGGCTGCACCCGCACTATCGCGACGTGGTGCGCACCTATCTCGAGGACTCGCCCAACCTCATCTGCCAGCCGGCCTCGCCGGAAGGGCAGGGCGACATCCTCGGCCACATCGACGACGACACCGCCGCGATCGTGATCCAGACGCCGGATTTCTTCGGGCACCTGCGCGACGTGGAAAAGGCCGCCGAGGCGGTGCACGCGAAAGGCGGCCTGCTGATCGTCGTCGTCACCGAGGTGGTGTCGCTCGGCCTCATCGAAGCGCCAGGCGCGCTCGGGGCCGACATCGTGGTGTGCGAGGGCCAGTCGATCGGCAACGCGCTCAACTTCGGCGGCCCCTATGTGGGGCTGATGGCGACGCGCAAGGAATTCATCCGCCAGATGCCCGGGCGGCTCTGCGGCGAGACCGTCGATGCCGACGGCAACCGCGGCTTCGTGCTCACGCTCTCGACCCGCGAGCAGCACATCCGCCGCGAGAAGGCGACGAGCAACATCTGCACCAATTCGGGGCTCTGTGCGCTGGCCTTCTCCATCCACATGGGGCTGCTGGGCGAAGCGGGGCTCACGCGGCTGGCGCGGCTCAACCACGAACGGGCGGTGGCGCTGGCCAAGGCGCTGCGCGGCCTGCCGGGTGTTGCTCTCCTCAACAAGAGCTTCTTCAACGAGCTGACCATCCGCCTGCCGGTGCCCGCCGCGCCGGTGGTCGAGCTCCTGGCGCGCGCCGAGGTGCTCGCGGGCCTGCCGGTGAGCCGGCTGATCCCGGACGATCCGGCGGTCGAGAACCTGATCGTCCTCGCTGCAACCGAGCTCACCACCGACGAGGATATCGACATGCTCGCGGCCACGCTGACGGAGGCGCTGCAATGAGCATGAACACGCAAGGCCGCCCGACCGGCACGGGCACGGGCACGATGGCAGGGATGGGCTCGTCGCTGCTGCCCGACGAGCCGCTGCTGTTCGAGATCGGCGACACCGAGCACTCCGGCGTCGACCTGCCGGAGGTGACAGTGGGCGACGAGTTCCTCGGCGGCTTCCGCCGCAAGTCGCCGCTCGACCTCGCGGGGCTGACCGAGCCCGAGGCGCTGCGCCACTATGTGCGCCTCTCGCGCCGCAACTATTCGATCGACAGCGGCATGTATCCGCTCGGCTCGTGCACGATGAAGCACAACCCCCGCCTCAATGAGAAGATGGCGCGTCTGCCGGGCTTTGCCGACATCCACCCGCTGCAGCCGGTCTCGACCGTGCAGGGCGCGCTCGAGCTGATGAACGAGCTCGCCCACTGGCTGATGACGCTCACCAACACCGCCGCCGTGGCGCTGACGCCCAAGGCCGGCGCGCATGGCGAGATGTGCGGCATGATGGCGATCCGCGCTGCGCAGGCGGCCAAAGGACAGGGAAGCCGGAACGTCGTTCTGGTTCCCGACAGCGCGCACGGCACCAATCCGGCGACGGCGGCCTTTCTCGGCTACACGGTGAAGGCGATCCCGGCGCGCGCCGACGGCACGGTGGATGCCAGCGCGGTCAGGGCCGCGCTCGGTCCGGACGTGGCGGCGCTGATGCTGACCAACCCCAACACCTGCGGCCTGTTCGAGCCGCAGATCATCGAGATCGCCAAGGCGGTGCACGACGCGGGCGCCTATTTCTACTGCGACGGCGCCAACTTCAACGCCATCATGGGCGTGGTGCGGCCGGGCGATCTCGGCATCGACGCCATGCACATCAACCTCCACAAGACCTTCTCGACCCCGCATGGGGGCGGCGGCCCCGGCGCCGGCCCGGTCGTGCTGTCGGACGCGCTGGCGCCGTTCGCGCCGGTGCCGTTCGTGCGCAAGGACGGCGCCGTCTCGCATCTGGTGGAGCAAGCCGAAGGCGAGCATCTGGGCCGCATCACCGCGTTCAACGGTCAGATGGGCATGTATGTCCGTGCGCTCACCTACATGCTGAGCCACGGCGGCGACGGCCTCGCGCAGGCCGCGAAGGATGCCGTGCTCAACGCCAACTACGTGAAGGCGCGGCTGACGCCGGTCTTCTCGGCGCCGTTCGCTGCGGCGGGTTACTGCATGCACGAAGCGCTGTTCGACGACCACTTCCTCGAAGGCACCGGCGTCACCACGCTCGATTTCGCCAAGGCGCTGATCGATGAGGGCTTCCATCCCATGACCATGTACTTCCCGCTGGTGGTGCATGGCGCCATGCTGGTCGAGCCGACCGAGAGCGAGAGCCGGCAGTCGCTCGATGCCTTCTGCGAGGCCATGCTCGGGCTCGCCGCCGAGGCGAAGGCGGGCCATGCTGAGCGCTTCACCGCCGCCCCGACGCGCGCCCCGCGCCGCCGGCTCGACGAGACGCGCGCGGCGCGCCAGCCCAAGCTCAAATGGGAGCGGCCGATGGAGTTGCCGCAGGCGGCGGAGTAGCGGCCCGCGAGCGCGACGATTTCCCTCCCCCGCGTGGGGAGGGAAGCGAAGCTTGGCCGACAGGCCTAGCGGAGCTAGGTGGGGGGAGTTTCAGCCGGCACCGCAAGTCCCCCCACCCCGGCTTGCTAGTTCGCTTCGCTCACAAGCGCGCCGCCCTCCCCACACGGGGGAGGGAGAGGCGAGCGGTCCGATCGGGAACAAAACAGGAGGCAGCCGCTCGGCCCGCCCCGCTTGGTCAGCGCCTTGCCGAACCTCAGTTCAGCTTGCTGCCGACATCCTTGATCGCCTGATCGATCAGCGCGTCGCCGCGGTTGCCCATCTGGCGGGTCAGGACGATGCGCGCGGCTTCGACGGCGACGTCGGCTGAGCGCGAACGCACCTCGGCCACCGCCTGCGATTCGGCCTGCGCGATCTTGTCCTCGACGGTCCTCGTGCGGCGGGCGACCAGCGTTTCGAGCGCGGTCTTGGCCTCGGCCGTCAGCCGGAACGCCTCTTCGCGCGCGGCGGTGACGATGCCTTCGGCTTCCTTGGCCGCCGCCTGGCGCTTGGCCTCGTATTCCTCGAGCAGGAAGCGCGCCTCCATGCGGAGCCGCTCGGCCTCGGCCAGCTCGGTCTCGATGGCTTTGATGCGGCCGTCGAGCATCTTGCGCACCATGGCGGGGACCTTGAGGTAGACGACCACGCCCACGAACACGAAAAGCGCGATGGTGGCCCAGAAGGTGGCGTCGAATTCGAAGTTCATCGGCTCAACCCTTCATCACCTGCGCCACTGCGTCGGCGACGTCCTTGGCGCTGGCCTCGCCGCTCAGCTGCCGGACCACGGCCGCTGCCGTCTCGCCGGCGATCTCGCCGACCCGGCCGAGCGCCGCGTCCTTGGTCTGCTGGATGCGCGCCTCGGCTTCCGAGACCTTCTTGCTCAGATCTTCCTCGACGCTGCGGCGCTTGGCATCGAGATCGGCGCGGATCGAGGCGCGGGTTTCTTCGGCGATGCTGCTCGCATTCTTCCGCGCGGTCGCCAGCGCCTCCTCGTATGAGGCGATGGCCTTCTCGGTCTCGCCCTTGAGGCGCTCGGCCTCCTTGAGGTCGCCGTCGATGCGTCCGCGACGCTTGGCGATGATGCCGCCGATCTGCGGCACCGCCAGCCGGCTCATGACGAAATAGAGCGCGGCGAACACGATCACGAACCAGAGGATCTGGCTCGGGAAGTTGCTCGCATCGAACGGCGGGAACGGATAGCTCGCGGCGCCTTCGCCGCCGGAGGCGGCTGCCTCCGACGCCTGCACCATGCTCGAGGCAGCCTGCAACGCACCGGACTGGACGGCGTCCGCCGGGCTCGAGGAGGTCACCTGCGCGATCAGGATGGCATCAGTCATCGCTGTTCACCAAAGTTGCGGAGCGGCGCTCGTCTCAGACCACGAACAGCAGGAGGAGGGCGATCAGCAGCGAGAAGATGCCGAGAGCTTCCGTGAGGGCGAAGCCGAAAATCAGGTTGGTGTACTGACCCGCGGCGGCTGCCGGATTGCGCAGGGCGCCCGACAGGTAGTTGCCGAAGATCACGCCCACGCCGATACCGGCGCCGCCCATACCGATACAGGCGATGCCCGCACCGATGAGCTTGCCCAACGCGTGCGCTGCTGTGAGATCCATGCTTAGTCTCCTTAGGGGTGAATTCTGTTCTGGTTGCGGGTCCGGCTCAGTGGCCGGGGTGGATGGCGTCGTGCAGGTAGACGCAGGTCAGCACGGCGAAAACGAAAGCCTGAAGCACCGCCACGAGCAGCTCGAGCGGGGTGAGCGCCACGGTCATGGCGAAGGGCAGGATGCCCACGGGCGCCCAGGCGCCGGCGGCGATCAGCGCCACCACCATGCCGGCGAACACCTTGAGCACGATGTGGCCGCCCAGGATGTTGCCGAACAGACGCAGCGAGTGGCTGAGCGGGCGGGTGAGGAAGGAGATGATCTCGATCGGGACGATCAGCCAGATGATGTACCACGGCACCGGCGGCACGAAGAGCTTCAGGAATTTGAGGCCGTTCTTGTAAAAGCCGTAGACCAGCACGGTGAAGAACACGGCGAGCGCCATGAGCACGGTGATGATGAGGTGGCTCGTCACCGTGAAGAAATAGGGGAACATCCCGAAGAGGTTGGCCACCAGGATGAACATGAAGAGCGAGAAGACGAAGGGCAGGAACCGCATGCCTTCGGTGCCGGCCGTGTTGCGCACCATGTTGGCGATGAACTCGTAGGTCATCTCCGTCATGAGCTGCAGGCGGCCGGGAATGATCGCCTGGCGGCGGCTCCCCAGCACCAGGAACGCCGCGATGACGCCCAGGATGAGCACCATGAACAGGGCGGAGTTGGTGAAGGCGAGCGTGGTGCCCGAACCTTCGGTGCCGTTGCCACCGAAATTGCCCAGATTGAAGAGATCGTAGATCCGGAACTGGTGGATCGGTTCAATCGCTGGTTCAGCCACGAGCCTGTTTATCCCGTTCAGTCGTCATCATCATCGGGCACCGACGGGGTGCCCGGCGGCACCGCTGCGGCAGCGTTCAGTTCTTTGCTCGCCCGTACCACATTGAGTATGCCGGCCGCAAAGCCGAGCAGGAGGAGCACGATCATCCCCCACGGGCGCGTGGGCAGGAACATATCGAGCAGGTAGCCAAGACCTGCGCCGACGATGATCGCCGCCACGAACTCCGAGCCGAGACGCCAGCCGAGGGTCAGAGCCCCGGATGTGTTCTGCGCACGCACGGGCGCCGCGCCGGTCTCAGCCGAGCTTCGCCCCCGCGCGCGGGCAATGCGCGCCTCCAGGTCCGCTGTTGCTCTATGCCCCGCGGCTCCGGATTCGGGGCGCTCGTCGTCTGGTTCGCTCATCGCGTCCCCTCGCTTGCGCCCCGGCACGAAAAGAAAATTCATGCCCTCGAAGTCGGGCGCAACATAGTGGCGGCCCCTATGGGTGTCAAGCAAATGGAATCGGTCGCAAGCGCCTGATTCTAAAGCCACTTTTGACCGCGGCGACTCTGTCGCGGCGAGTCGGTGCGGGCGGCGGCGCGATGCCGTCAGACCGCGACCTTGGCCTCACGCACCGCCATCGCGCCCGAGAGATCGACCGAAACCAGCTGGCTCACGCCGCGCTCGTACATGGTAACGCCGAACAGCCGGTTCATCCGGGCCATGGTGATCGGGTTGTGGGTGATCACCACGAAGCGCGTCTCGGTGCGCTTGGCCATCGATTCGAGCAGCGTGCAGAAGCGCTCGACAGTGGCGTCGTCGAGCGGCGCGTCGATCTCGTCCAGCACGCAGATCGGCGCCGGGTTGGTGAGGAACACGGCAAAGATCAGCGACATCGCGGTCAGCGCCTGCTCGCCGCCCGAAAGCAGGGAGATCGAGCTCGGCTTCTTGCCCGGCGGGCGCGCGATGATTTCGAGGCCGGCATCGAGCGGATCGTCGCTCTCGATGAACTGCAGCTCCGCCGTGCCGCCGCCGAACAGAGTCGTGAACAGCTCGCGGAAGTGCGCGTTGACCTTCTCGAACGCCTCCGCGAGCCGCACGCGACCCTCGCGGTTGAGGCTCTGGATGCCCGAGCGGAGCTTGGCGATCGCGGCCACGAGGTCGTCGCGGTCCTTGGTCATCACGTCGAGCTTTTCCTGCACCTCGACGCTTTCCTGCTCGGCGGCGAGATTGACCCCGCCCAACCGCTCGCGTTCGGCCTTGAGCCGCTCGACCTTGCGCTCGACGTTTGCCTCCTCGGGGAGCGCGTCCTGCGGCCGGATGCCGGCCGCCTGCGCCGTTTCGCTCGCGTCGATGTCGAGCGTCTCCTGCACCTGCCGCTCGATCTGGTGGCGCTGCGCCACGAGGCCCTTGAGCCGTTCCTCGACGCGCGCGAGGTTCTCGCGGAAGCCACTGAGGGCTTCGGCCGCGAGCCGCTGGGCCTTGTCGGCCTCGCGATGGCGCGACTGCGCCGCACCGAGCGCGTCCGAGGCTTCGCCATGCGCGGCCCGGGCCGTGGCGATCTCACCATCGAGCAGAGCCTGCCGTTCGGAAAATCCGGCGGGTGCCGCGCTCATGGCGTCGAGCTGGCCGCGGAGGTCGGCGAGGCGCGTCGCCAGAGTCTGTACCTGCGCCTCCGCGCCCTGCCGGCGGCGGCTCCAGCTGGCCGCTTCATTGGCGATCTGCGCGAGCCGCGCGTTGCGGAGCTGCGCCGCCGATTCGAAGCTCGCAAGCTTGAGCCGCGTCTCGTCGGCGTCGCCGCGCGCGGCCTCGAGCTGCGCGCGCTTGGCCTGGGACAGCGCCCCGGCCTCGTCTTCGTCGCCGGCTTCGGCGAGCGCCTGCGTGGCCTCGGCCCCGGCGGCTTCCGCTTCCTCGAGCGAATGGGTGAGCCGCGTCCGCGCCTCTTCCAGGGCGCTCTGGCGGTTGGCGAGCTCGCTGACGGCGCGCGTCGCGCCCTCGAGCGCGGCCTGGGCGGTGGCGATGTCGCGCTGGGCGGCGCGCCACGCATCGCGCTTCTGCCGTTCGTCGGCGCGCGCCTGCTCGAGCCCTTCGGCGAGCGTTGCGGCATCGGCCTTGAGCGAATTGCGCCCGGCGCGCGCATCGGTGAGTTCGGCATCGAGCTCGGCCAGCCGGTTGCGCTGCGCCAGCCGCTGCGCCGCCGCGCTCGGGGCGTCCGCCGCCGCGACAAATCCATCCCAGCGCCAGAGATCCCCCTGCCGGCTGACCAGCCGCTGGCCCGGCCTGAGCCCGGGCTGCAGCCGCGCGCCGTCGGTCTTTTCGACGACGCCGATCTGGTCGAGCCGGCGCTTGAGCAGTGCGCTGCCCGAGACATGCGCGCTGAGCGAAATCACGCCGCCCGGCAGCGGCGGATCGCCGTCGCCGGCGATCGGTCCGGTCCAGTGGAGCGACGCTCCAGAATCGGCGGAGGCTTCGAGGTCGTCGCCGAGGGCGGCGCCGAGCGCCGTCTCGAACCCGGCATCGACGGTGAGCTCGTCGGCGATCGCCGCCCACAGCCCCTTGGCGCCGCCGTTGAGGATACGGTTAAGCGTCTGGGCTTCAGCGTCCAGCCGGTTGAGCGTTGCTTCCATCTCGGCGAGCCGGGGGCGCGCCGCGTCTGCCGCCGCCTGCGCTTCGCGGGTCGCCTCTTCGGCGGCGACCGCCGCCGCTTCCGCCTCGGCCGAAACGGCCTGCGCCGCCTCGAGGGCCGCGCGCTTGCCGCTCACCCCGTCGTCGGCCTCGACCTGCCGCGCCACGGCCTCCGCATCGGCGACGACCCCGGCGATCTGCTGCCGGAGCCGCGCGATGCGCGATGCGGCATCGTCCTGCGCGCGACGCGCCTGCGCCCGCCGCGCCTTGACCTGGGCTTCGAGATCGGCGGCGATCCGCGCCTCGGCTTCCGCCGCGCGCACCGCCTGCATCGCGGCTTCGGCCGTAGCCTTGGCCGCCGCGAACGCTTCGGCTTCGCCCGCGGCATCGGCCTCGAGCTGGGCGCGTTCGCTTGCGGCCAGTTCCAGCGCCTCGTCGCTTTCGGTCAGGAGCAACTGCTCGCGCGTCGCGTCCCATTCGGTCTGCTGGATGCGCTCGCTCAGCTCGGCGCGCCGGGCCTCGGCCCGCCGCGCTTCCTCGGCCAGCTGCTCGGCGACGATGGTGAGGCGCTGCAGCGCCGCGCCGGCCCTGGCTTCCGCATCCCGCAGCGGCTGCACCGCCTGCTCGGCGAGCATCACCACCTTCTGCGCTTCGAGGTCGGTGTGCTGGGCCTGGGCGAGGTCGTTGACCAGCCGGCCCTGCTCGGCCTCGGTCTCGTTCTCCTGCGCCCGCGAAGCGATCCAGCGGATGTGGAAGAGCGTCGCCTCGGCCTTGCGGATCTCGCCGCTGAGGCCGCGGTAGCGCGTCGCGAGCCGCGCCTGGCGCTTGAGCTGTTCGAGCTGCTGCGTCACCTGCGTGATGACGTCGTCGACGCGCTCGAGATTCTGTTCGGCGTGATTGAGACGGAGCTCCGCCTCGTGCCGGCGCGAATGGAGGCCGGAGATGCCCGCCGCTTCCTCGAGCAGCGCACGGCGCTGCTGCGGCTTGGCGGCGATCAGTTCGCCGATCTGCCCCTGCCGCACCAGCGCCGGCGAATGCGCGCCGGTCGAGGCGTCGGCGAAGAGGAGTTGCACGTCGCGCGCCCGCACCTCGCGGCCGTTGACGCGATAGACCGAGCCTTCCTCGCGCTCGATCCGGCGCGTGACTTCGAGGACGTCGGACGAGTTGAGCACCGCCGGAGCGGTGCGGTCGGTATTGTCGAGGACGAGCGTCACTTCCGCCGAATTGCGCGCCGGCCGGTTGCCCGAGCCCGAAAAGATCACGTCGTCCATGCCGGAGGCGCGCATCGCCTTGTACGAGCTTTCGCCCATCACCCAGCGCAGCGCCTCGACAAGATTGGACTTGCCGCAGCCATTGGGACCGACGACGCCGGTAAGGCCGGGTTCGAGATAGAGCTCCGTCAAGTCCGAGAACGACTTGAATCCGTGGAGCTTCAGGCGGGTAAACTTCATGGAATCCCAGATACAAGTCCGGCCCGCCGCGCGAAAGCGGCGAGCCGGAGTTAGGGCCCGAACTCTGTGGAAATTGAGTCCTTACTGCAACAGCGGGTCGATCGCCTGGCTGAGCTGGTCGAGCGTGCGCTCGCCCTCCATCTGCTTGCCGTTGAGGTAGAAGGTGGGGGTGCCTTCGAGGCCGAAATCGGTCACCGCCTGGTCGCGCATGGTGTTGACGGCATCGAACAGCGCCTGGTCCTTGAGGGCGGCGTTGAAGGTGTCGTCGTTGAAGCCGAGCTGGAAGGCCACGGCCTTGACGGCGTCCAGCGGCTTGTCGGACGCGCCCCAGGTGCCCTGGGTCTTGTAGAAGGTGTTGATGACGTTTTCCCAGGCCAGCGCCGCAGCCGGCGAGTAGCTCGTGGGAGCGGCGGGAGCCGGCGCCGAGGCCGCCGAAGCATCGACCATGGCCGAGGACGCGCCCGCGGGCTGCGCCTGGGCATCGACGGAGCGGGCGGCGGCTTCGGCCAACAGGAAGATCGCAACGTCGAGCGTGTTGCGGGCGAAGGGGCGCGGGATGAACTTCACCTTGCCGGTCTTGACGTATTTGTCCTCGAACGGCCCGATGACGGTGTTGGCGACCAAAGCGCAGTGGGGGCAGGTCGGCGACAGATACTCGATCAGCGTCACCTTGGCGTTGGGATCGCCGATCACCTTGTCCGGGATCGCCATCGGCGCCATCAGCTTCAGCTGATCGATGGTGTCGCCGTCCTTGGCGTAAGCGAGCGAGGGCAGGGTGATCCCGGCGACGGCCGCGGCGGCGGCGAGGCTCAGGGTCTCACGGCGGGTCAGGTTCACGGCGAAAACTCCTTGTTTCGCGGGGCACGTTACACAGGCGCCGTGGCGGGGCAAGGGCCCCGAACCTTACGCTTTGGTCACGTCGGGGTGAGGCCGGGAGGCTAGCCGGGCGGCTTGAGGACGCCCTTGCCCAAGGCTTCGAGCGCCTGCCGCAGATCGGGGTTCTCGACCCGGCGCGCGGCGGTTCGGGCGGCCTGTTCGACGAGCGGGGCGGCCATCGGCGTTTCGGGCTTTGGGGCAGGCGGCGCCAGCGGTTCGGCGCTGAGCTTCACCTCACGCACGAGGAAGTAGCCGAAGTAGCGGTTGATTGCCGTGGCGATCAGCGGCGCCTCGTGGCTCACCGCCAGCGCGTGGCCCGGTGCCACGCGGAGGAGGAGCGTTGCCCCCTCGTGCCCGGCGCCGCGCGGCCATTTGAGCTGGTCGGGCAGGGCCAGCCGGTCGTAGGGCTTGGGCGCGATGACGGCCCAGTTGGTGAGGAGGTCGCGGCTGGCGAAGCCGCGCTTGCGGAGCGCGGAATCGAGGGTGCCGCGCAAGGCTTCGCCGACATCCACGGCGCGGTTGAAGCGCCGCAGCGGCTCGTCCCCGGTGTCGGTCTTGCTCTTGCCGGCCACAGCATTTCCCGTTGCGCCGGGCGCCCGGCGGGTTCATGGCGGCATCATGCCAAAACCCGCCGCCGCGCAACAGGGGACGCCGCTCGACAGCGCCGCGCTGCTCGCCTGGTACGACCGCCACGCGCGCAGCCTGCCGTGGCGCGTGCCCCCGGCCGAGCGCGCGCGCGGTGTCCGGCCCGATCCGTATCGGGTGTGGCTCAGTGAGATCATGCTGCAGCAGACGACCGTGGCGGCCGTGGGCAAGTACTACGCGCGGTTCCTGAGCCTTTGGCCGACGGTGGAGGCGCTTGCCGCGGCCCCGCTCGATGCCGTGCTCGCCGAGTGGGCGGGCCTCGGCTACTACGCCCGCGCGCGCAACCTCCATGCCTGTGCGCAGGCGGTGGTCGCGCGGTTCGGCGGGGCCTTTCCGGGCACCGCGACAGAATTGCTGACGCTGCCGGGCATCGGGCCCTACACGGCGGCGGCGATCGCGGCGATTGCGTTCGATGAGCCTGTCGCCGTGGTCGACGGCAATGTCGACCGCGTCCTCGCTCGTTATCTCGCGCTGCCGGTGCCGGTCGCCGAAGCCAAGGATGAAGTCAGGGCGGCGGTGCAGGCGGCAGTGCCGGCACGCGCCGGCGATTTCGCACAGGCGCTGATGGACCTGGGCGCGACAATCTGCGCGCCGCGCAATGCGAACTGCCTGGTCTGCCCGCTGGCGCCCGGCTGCAGGGGCCGCCTGCTGGACCCGCTGGCCTATCCCGTGAAGGCGGAAAAAGCCGAGCGACCAACGCGCTACGGTCACGCCTTCATCATGCGAGACGCCAGCGGCGACATCTATCTGCGCAAGCGCGCCGAGACCGGGCAGTACGCGCAGATGACGGAGACGCCGGGCACGCCGTGGATCGCCGCGCGCACGGCGCCGACGTTCCCCGCCGCCGCCGACTGGCAGTCGCACGGCACGATCGTCCACGTGCTCACCCATATGCGGCTCGAGATCGAGGTGTGGTCGGCGACGGTGCCCGATCCCGGGCTTTTGGCCGACGGCTGGTGGGTCGAGCCGGCGCGCCTCAAGGGCGAGGGGCTGGCGACGGTGTTCCGCAAAGTGCTCGCGGCGGCGGGCATCAGCGCATGAAAATGCCGCCGGTCCGTTCTGGACCGGCGGCAGGTTTGCCCGAAGACTGGAGGTCTTAGCTCAGGCGGAAAGCTGTCCCATCTGCGCGCGGATGTCGGCGCGCAGCGTGTCGATCGGCGCGAGGCGGCCGTTCTGGTTGGTGTGCCAGAAGGTCCAGCCGTTGCAGGCCTCTGCGCCCGAAACGAGCGCGCCCACGCGGTGGATGGATCCCTGGTGCGGGCCGCTCGCGAGCGAGCCGTCGGCGCGCACCAGCGCCGACCAGCGGCCGCGGGCGTCGGTGAGCTCGCTGCCCGCTGAAATCAGGCCCATTTCGACCAGCGAGCCGAAGGCGACGCGCGGCGCCTGGCGCTTGGAAATCGCGATTTCGGTGGCCGCTGCGGGCAGCGGACGGACGGCTGCGAGCCGTTTCAGCGCCGCCGCGACATAGCTCTCGTCGCGCTCGATGCCGATGAACCGGCGGCCGAGCCGTTTGGCGACTGCGCCGGTGGTGCCGGTGCCGAAGAACGGGTCGAGCACGACGTCGCCGACCCTGGTGGTGGCATTGAGGATGCGGGCGAGCAGCGCCTCCGGCTTTTGCGTCGGATGCACCTTGCCGCCGTCGCTGCCGGTCAGCCGCTCGGCGCCGGTGCAGATGGGGAACAGCCAGTCGGAGCGCATCTGCAGGTCGTCGTTGGCCTGCTTCATCGCTTCGTAGTTGAAGGTGACGCGGCTCTTCTTGCTGCGGCCCGCCCAAATCAGCGTCTCGTGCGCATTGGTGAAGCGCGTGCCGCGGAAATTCGGCATCGGATTGGCCTTGCGCCAGATGACATCGTTGAGGAGCCAGAAGTCGAGGTCCTGCAACGCCGCGCCGACGCGGAAGATGTTGTGGTAGCTGCCGATGACCCAGATCGCGCCGTCGGGCTTCAGCACCCGCCGCGCG
>CAYRZM010000212.1:0-4901 GCA_964428685.1 uncultured Devosia sp.
GCTCTGGTCGCTCTGGGCCCGCTACCGCAAGCGGCTCTACACCAGCAAATGGCTCCTGCGCGCCGCGTTCCTGATGGGCCCTTCGGGCTTCGTTGCCGTGCTGGCCGGCTGGTACACGACCGAAACCGGCCGGCAGCCCTATACCGTCTATGGCCTGCTGCGGACGGCCGACAGTCTCTCCAATATCGACGCCGAGGCCATCGGCGCGTCGCTCGTCGCCTTCATCCTCACCTACTTCATCGTGTTCGGCGCCGGCGTCTTCTACATCCTGAGGATCGTCTCGCGGACGCCCGAGGGCGAGGAGCCGGAGCTGCGCGAGGGGCCGACGCGCGCGGCCGGGATCACCCCGGCGCAGCAGGTCGAAGCCGGAGGCACCAATGCCTGAGCTGAGCGATGTCTGGGCCGCGATCATCGCCTTTGCGGTGCTGGCCTACGTGGTGCTGGACGGGTTCGACCTCGGGATCGGCATCCTGTTTCCGTTCTTTCCCGATGCCGGCGACCGCGACACGATGACGAACACGGTCGCCCCGGTGTGGGACGGCAACGAGACCTGGCTCGTGCTCGGCGGCGGCGGACTCATGGCGGTCTTCCCGCTCGCCTACGCCACGGTGCTTCCGGCGCTCTACGTGCCGATCATCCTGATGCTGCTGGGCCTGATCTTCCGGGGCGTCGCCTTCGAGTTCCGATTTCGCACCAAGCGCTGGCGGCCGGTGTGGGACTGGGGATTCGCACTTGGATCGGGCGTTGCCGGCTTCATGCAGGGAATAGCGCTCGGCGCGCTGGTCCAGGGCATCCACATCGCCAACCGGCAATACGCCGGCGGCTGGTGGGACTGGCTCACGCCGTTCTCGGTGCTGACCGGCATTGCCGTCGTCGTCGGCTACGCCCTGCTCGGCGCCTGCTGGCTCAACCTCAAGACGACCGGGCACCTCCAGGAGCGCGCCCGGCGCCATGCCCTGCGGGCCGGCATCGGCACGCTCGTGCTGATCGGGGCGGTGAGCCTGTGGACCCCGTTCCTCAACCCGATCTATTTCACCCGCTGGTTCCAGTGGCCGACGGCGCTGTTCTCGGGGCTGGTGCCGCTTCTGCTCGCCGGATGTGCCTTCGGGCTCTGGCAGGGCCTGCGGGCGGGACGCCACCTGCAGCCGTTTCTCGCCGCTCTGGGGCTGTTCGTCCTCAGCTTTGCCGGGCTGGGGATCAGCTTTTATCCCTACATCGTGCCGGGGGCGCTGACGATCCGCGAAGCGGCGGCGCCGGACGTCTCGCTCGGCTTCCTCCTGGTCGGCGCGCTGATTCTCGTGCCGATCATCCTCGCCTACACCGGCTATGCCTACTGGGTCTTCCGCGGCAAGGTCGACCCGGCGGAGGGCTATCACTGATGGCGCGGCAACTCGCCTGGTTCGCCGGACTATGGCTCGCGGGCGTCCTCAGCGTCGGCCTTCTCGCCGTCGCGATCCGCCTGATCCTCAGCGGCTAACAAAGGGTTACCGGTATTAACCCTGTTGCGAGGAAGGGGTGAGAAGCCCCTTTGCGACAAGCACATAACGCTTGCACGGGTTTATCCTTAATGATTGATTAACCCCAGGCCAGTCATCCCGGCTGTCCGTTGTTCTCCTTGGCGGCGAGCGGCGCGCCACCTCGCTTTTTTCGAGGTTCTAGTATGCGTATCATGTCGAAGACTCTTCAGCTGGCCGCAGCGGCCGGCATCCTGGCGATGAGCGGCCTACTGGCAGCCTCGCCGACCCAGGCGGCCACGACGGATCACACCGTCTCCGCAGCTCTGCAGCACTACATCGACTGCGCCAATTGGCTGGTCTCCGATCCGGCCAAGCACGCGGAAGAGTGCGGCCCGGGCCACACCGTGTTCGTGTCGGGCTCGACCGGCACCGGTGCTCCTTGCGATCCGTGCGACTGGTGCTGCAAGATCGCCTACGGCCTGGTCAAGCGCCCGAGCGGTCTTCACTTCCTGCACTTCAGCGGCTAATTCGGCCGACCGAAACAGAGAGCCGCCGCGCCTCGCGTGGCGGCTTTCTTTCGAGCGCTGATCGTCAGATCGAGTAGCCGAGCCCCCAGCCGAAGATCTGTCGGTAGAGTTGCTCCGCCATGTCCGCGGGCGACTCGATTGCGCCGTGCAGCACGATTTCGGGATGCTCGGGCGCCTCGAACGGGCTGTCGATTCCGGTGAAGTTCTTGATCTCGCCGCGACGCGCGCGGGCGTAAAGGCCCTTGGGGTCGCGCGCTTCGCACACCGCGAGCGGCGTATCGACAAAAACCTCAGCGAACTGGACGTCGCCGGCGATCTCGCGCGCCAGCCGCCGCTCGTTGCGGAAGGGCGAGATGAACGAGACGAGGACGATGAGCCCCGCATCGGCCATCAGCCGCGCCACCTCGGCGACACGCCGGATGTTCTCGACCCGCGCTTCCTCGGTGAAGCCGAGGTCCTTGTTGAGGCCATGGCGCACGTTATCACCGTCGAGGATGTAGGCGTGCCGGCCCTCGGCCGCGAGCTTCTTTTCGACGAGGTTGGCCACGGTGGACTTGCCCGAGCCGCTGAGCCCGGTGAACCAGACGATGGCCGGCTGCTGGCCCTTCATCCGCGCCCGCACGTCGCGGTTCACGTCGAACGATTGCCAGCTGAGATTCTGGGCGCGGCGCAGGCCGAAGTCGATGACCCCGGCGCCAAGCGTCGCATTGGAGATGCGGTCGATCAGGATGAAGCCGCCGGTGACCGGATTGCTCGCATAGCTGTCGAAGGCGATCGGCTTGTCGGTCGCAATGGTGAGCGTGCCGACCTCGTTGAGCTCCAGAGTCTTGGCCGCGCTCTCCTCGAGCGTGTTCACGTTGGTCCGGAACTTGAGGTCGGTGATCGTTGCCGGAATCTGCTGGCTGCCGATCTTGAGGAGATACGAGCGGCCGGGGATCGCCGGCTCGTCGTTCATCCAGACCATGCGCGCCTGGAACTGGTTGGAATATTCCGGCGTCTCTCCCGGATGGGTCAGCAGATCGCCGCGCGAAATGTCGACCTCGCGGTCGAGGACGAGGGTCACGGCCTGCCCCGCAATCGCCCGCTCCAGATCGCCGTCCATGGTGACGATCCGCGTGACCTTCGCCGGCTTGCGGGAGGCCGCGACCAGCACCTCGTCGCCTGCCGTAACGACGCCGGACGCGACGGTGCCGGAAAAGCCGCGGAAATCGAGATCGGGCCGGTTCACCCACTGCACCGGAAAGCGCATCGGCTTCTGCGCGCGGTCCGAGGCGACTTCCACCGTCTCGAGATAGGGCACCAGCTGCGGACCGGCGTACCAGGGCATCGCCGGCGACGGCTTGAGGATATTGTCGCCCTTGAGCGCCGAGACAGGGATCGCGACCAGGGACTCGAAGCCCAGATCGCGCACGAACTCACGATATTCCGCCTCGATGGCGTCGAACACCTTCTGGTCGTAGCCGACGAGATCGATCTTGTTGATCGCGAGCACGACGTGCCTCACGCCGAGGAGACTGAGGATGAAGCTGTGGCGGCGGGTCTGGGTCAGCACGCCCTTGCGCGCGTCGATTAGCACCACCGCGAGCTCGGCGTTGCTCGCGCCGGTCGCCATGTTGCGCGTGTACTGCTCGTGGCCCGGCGTGTCGGCGACGATGAACTTGCGCTTGTCGGTCGAAAAGAACCGGTAGGCGACGTCGATGGTGATGCCCTGCTCGCGCTCGGCGACGAGCCCGTCGACCAGGAGCGAGAAGTCGATCCCCTCGTCTCCCACCGTGCGGTTCCGGCTTTCCTTGCGGAGCGAGGCGAGCTGATCGTCGAGGACGAGCTGGCTGTCGTAGAGCAGACGCCCGATTAGCGTCGACTTGCCGTCGTCGACCGAGCCGCAGGTCATGAACCGCAGCAGGCCCTTGTTGGTCTGCTGGGAGAGCCAGAGCTGGAGATCTGTATCGGCGGTCTTGAGCGGAGCGGCCATGTTCATCAGAAATAGCCCTCCTGCTTCTTCTTCTCCATCGAGCCGACGCTGTCGCTGTCGATGAGCCGGCCTTCGCGCTCCGAGGTCCGCGACGCCTGCATTTCCATGATGATCGAGGGCAGGTCGGACGCCGTCGAGCGGATGCCGCCGCTCAGCGGATAGCAGCCGAGCGTGCGGAAGCGGACCATCTCTTCGTGCGCCGTCTCGCCCGGCGCGAAGCGGAAGCGGTCGTCGTCGACCATGATCAGCGTGCCGGCACGCTCGACGACCGGGCGCTTGCGCGCGAAGTAGAGCGACGGGATCTCGATCTGCTCGGCGTAGATGTAGGTCCACACGTCGAGCTCGGTCCAGTTCGAGATCGGGAACACCCGCATGCTCTCGCCCGGTGCGAGCCGCGTGTTGAACACCCGCCAGAGCTCCGGCCGCTGGTTCTTGGGGTCCCAGGCAAACTGCGCGTTGCGGTGCGAAAAGATGCGCTCCTTGGCGCGGCTCTTCTCCTCGTCGCGGCGGGCACCGCCGATCGCCGCGTCGTACTTGCCCGCGGTGAGCGCCTGCCGCAGCGCCTGCGTCTTCATGATGTCGGTGTGGACCGCCGAACCGTGGTCGAACGGATTGATCCCCGCCGCCAGCCCCTCGGGGTTGGTGTGGACGATGAGGTTGAGATCGTGCTCCCGCGCCATGCGGTCGCGGAACGCGATCATTTCCTTGAACTTCCACTTGGTGTCGATGTGGAGCACCGGGAAGGGAACGCGGCTCGGATAGAACGCCTTGCGCGCCAGATGCAGCAGGACCGAGGAGTCCTTACCGATCGAATACATCATCACCGGCCGCTCGAAGCTCGCCGCCACTTCGCGGAAGATCTCGATGCTTTCGGATTCGAGGGCTTTGAGGTGGCTGAGGCCGGCCGGGGCTGTCATGGGCGCGGGAGATACGCTTTCCCCTTCG
>CAYRZM010000213.1:0-4799 GCA_964428685.1 uncultured Devosia sp.
CTGATCCAGCGCCTCGACGAGCTTGCCGGCAAGGTCGGCGGCTAGGCGGGACGGCAACCGGAGACGCCGTCACACCTCGCTGAGCTTGGTCCACCTCCCATCGGCCTTGCTGGAGGCGATGGCGGCGGAGATGAACTCGACGCCCTCGACCCCGTCGGCGAGCGTGGGCAGCAGCCCCTGGTAGGCTTTGCCCTCGCCGCGGATAACCGCCGCGAACTGGCTGTAGAGCGTTGCGAATGCCTCGAGATAGCCCTCGGGATGTCCGCCGGGGATGCGCACGTTCATCGAGGCCGCGGGCGGCGAGCTGATCGCCCCGCCGCGGGTCAGGAGCGTTGCGGGCTTGCCCAGCTCCGTGAACCAGAGCTGGTTTGGGTTCTCCTGCCGCCAGCTCAGCCCCGCCTTGTCGCCATAGACGCGGAGCTGCAGGCTGTTCTCGTTGCCCGGCGCCACCTGGCTCGCCCACAGCATGCCGCGCGCGCCACCCTGGAAACGGAGCAGGATGTTGACGTTGTCGTCGACTTTGCGGCCCTTGACGAAACTCTGCAGGTCCGCGCTCACCGCCGCCGTCTTGAGGCCGGTGACGAAGCGCAGAAGGTTGTAGGCGTGGGTGCCGATGTCGCCGATGGCGCCCCCCGCGCCCGAGCGCTTGGGATCGGTGCGCCACGCCGCCTGCTTGTTGCCGGGATCGGCGGGCAGCGTCAGCCAGTCCTGCGGATATTCAGCCTGGACGATCCGGATCTTGCCCAGCGCGCCGGAGGCCACGAGCTCGCGCGCCTGCCGCACCAGCGGATAGCCCGTGTAGTTGTGGGTGAGGAGGAACTTCGCGCCCTTGGCGGGCTTCACCGCCGCAAGCGACCGCGCGTCGGCGAGCGTCGAGGTCAGCGGCTTGTCGCAGATGACGTGGATGCCGGCTTCGAGGAACGCCTTGGCGGGTGCGAAATGGACGTTGTTGGGGGTGACGATCGAGACCGCCTCGATCCCGTCGGGACGCGCCGCTTCCTTGGCGACCATCTCCTCCCAGGACCCATAGGTGCGGGCGGGGTCGATGCCGATATTGCGGCCGGACTCTTTCGACACTTCGGGCTTCGATGAGAATGCACCCGCGACGAGCTCATAGTCGCCGTCCAGCCGCGAGACGATGCGATGCACGTAGCCGATGAAGGCGCCGGTGCCGCCGCCCACCATGCCGAGACGAATCTTGCGCTTGCCGTTTTCCGCCATCGCCGCCTCCCTCAGCCGAGCCCGAGCATCTTGCGGTTCGCCGAGCGGTCGGCGCCGGACGACGCGAAATCGTCGAAGGCCTTCTTGGTCACCTCGATGATGTGCGCCGCGATGAACGGGGCGCCTTCGGCGGCGCCCTGTTCGGACGACTTGATCGCGCACTCCCATTCGAGCACGGCCCAGCCGTCGAAGCCGTACTGGCTGAGCTTTGAAAAGATCGCCGCGAAATCGACCTGGCCGTCGCCGAGCGAGCGGAAGCGGCCGGCCCGGTTCACCCAGCTCTGATAGCCGCCATAGACGCCCTGCCGGCCGGTTGGATTGAACTCGGCGTCCTTCACATGGAACATGCGAATCCGCTCGTGGTAGATGTCGATGAAGTCGAGATAGTCGAGCTGCTGCAGGATGAAGTGGCTCGGGTCGTACATGAGGTTCGCCCGGCGGTGGTTCTTCACCCGGTCGAGGAACATCTCGTAGGTCACCCCGTCATGGAGGTCTTCGCCCGGATGGATCTCGAAGCAGAGATCGACACCGTTCTTGTCGAACTCGTCGAGGATGGGCGTCCAGCGCCGCGCCAGCTCGTCGAAGGCTTCCTCAACCAGGCCCGCCGGGCGCTGCGGCCAGGGATAGAGGTAGGGCCACGCGAGCGCGCCCGAGAAGGTCACGTGCGCCTTGATGCCCATGTTCTTCGAGGCACGGGCGGCATTGATCAGCGTCTTGACCGCCCACTTCTGCCGCGCCTTCGGATTGCCGCGCATCTCGGGCGGCGCAAAGCCGTCGAACGCGGTGTCATAGGCCGGATGCACCGCGACGAGCTGGCCCTGGAGGTGAGTTGCGAGCTCGGTGATCTCGACGCCGTGGTTCGCGGCGACGCCCTTGAGCTCGTCGCAATAGGTCTTCGACTTAGCCGCCTTGTCGAGGTCGATGAACGCCGGCACCCAGGCCGGAATCTGGACGCCTTTGTAGCCAAGGCGCGCGGCCCACTCGCAGATGTGGTCGAGCGTGTCGAACGGCGCTTTGTCCCCCGCGAACTGGGCGAGGAAAATCGCCGGCCCCTTGATCGTCTTCATGATGGTCTCCCTTAGGCGCGCCGGTCCGCCCCGGCGTCTTGACGTACGTGCCCTTGGCGCGAACCGTTGACGCTCGGCTGCGAACTGTCAAGCGGACTCAGCCTCGCGATGATCGCATTGGAAGGCGGTTCGAGCAGACGGTCAGCGGGTCCGCATCTGTTCGAGCTGCTGCGCCCGGCTCAGGCGCGCGAACCTGGGTGCAAACGCCAGAAACTCCTCGCGCTTACCCGGCTGCAGACGGAACCATCCGACGACGATGTCCATCGTGCCCTCCTAGACGTCGTCAAACAGCTCGTCGGCAAAATGGACCTTCACTTCGCCACCGACGAGAACCTCGCCCATCGCGGCGAACATCTCCTGCATGTGCGGCAGGGTCTTGTGGTGGCGATGCGCGGTATCATCGACGAAGCACTCGGTGAGGAACGCGGTATCGGGCTGCCCCTCGCGAGCATTGAGCTCGAAAAAGACGTTGCCCTCCTCCGCCCTGATCTGCTCGACCAGCGGCTGCACGCGGCGGATGAACCCGTCGCGCGTGCCGGGTTTGAACTGCAGCCAGCCGACGACGAACTTCACCCCTGCCCCCTCGGCATGAACATACGCGTGGAAGTGTTGGCGCCGCGATGGTCATGGTCAAGGCTACTTGAGCAGCGCCAGCGCATCCTTCGGCTTGAGCGGACGCGGACGCTCGCAGGTGGTGGTGAGCGTCACCACGCGGCCGGTTTCGCCCGCCTTCAGCAACGATGTCATGACGTCGACCGCGTGCAGCGCCATGTCGAGGCTGCAGCGCGCGGCGCGCCCCTTCTCGACCGCCTGCATCATGTCGGCGAGGCCGGCCGTGCGGTAGTTGGCGCGCGGACTGGCGGTGTCGAGTCCCTGGTTCAGCTTGCCGAACGGATGGTCCCACGGCGCGACGGTCTGCCTCGCGCCAGTCTGGTCGGTGATGAAGATGTCGCCACCGAAAAAGTTCGGATCGGGCACGAACACCGAGCCTTCGGTACCGTAGAGCTCGATGTTGTGATGGCCGTGGCTGTAGACGTCCCAGCTCGCCCCGATGGTGACGATCGCGCCGGAGTGGAATTCGAGGATGCCGTGCACCGTGGTGGGCGTGCCCACCTTGATCTTCTTGCCGGTCATCGGCACGTCGGGCGTGGTCACCGTGCGATGCGCGCGGGCGCTGCCGGTGAAAGCCGTGACCCGGTGGATCGGGCCGAGCAGCTGGATGAGATCGGTGACGTAGTAGGGCCCAATGTCGAGCACCGGTCCGGCGCCCGGCTGGAAAAAGAAATGCGGGTTCGGATGCCAGTGCTCCATGCCGCGGCTCATCACATGCGTCGTGCCGTGGGTGATCTTGCCGACCGTGCCGTTGTCGATAAGGTCGCGCACCTGCTGGTGCGAGCCGCCGAGGAACGTGTCGGGGGCCGAGCCGACGCGGAGGCCGCGCGCGTCGGCGGCCTTCTTGAGGGCCTTGCCTTCCTTGACCGAGAGGACGAACGGCTTTTCGGAGTAGGCATGCTTGCCGGCCGAAATCGCGTCCATCGACACCTGGTAGTGCGCCGCCGGCACCGTGAGATTGACGATTACGTCGATCTCGGAGTGCTTGAGCATCTCGTCGGGAGTCATTGCCGCGACGCCGAATTCCTCGCTCCGGCGGCTCGCCGCCGCGGGCAGGACGTCGGCGACGCCGCGCACCTCGAGGCCCTTGAACAGCGGCGCGAGCCGCAGATAGGCGGCCGAGATGTTCCCGGCCCCCATGATGCCGACGCCCCAGGTCTTGGCCATGGCTACATCCACCCTTTGACGGTGGCCATCGAGCGGCGGGCGAAGCGCATGGCGTCGAGGGGCTTGTCGTGCTCGGCCACGAGGTAGCGCACCTTGGTTGTCTTGCGCGCGGCCTCGATGAGCGACTTCCAGTCGAGCGTGCCGTAGCCCACGTCCGCCCAGCCGTCTTCGTCGAGCATCTCTCCGGGCGGGGCGAGGTCCTTGACGTGGAGCGCCGTGATGCGGCTGCCGAGCCGGTCCATCCACGCCACCGGATCTTCGCCGGCGCGCACCAGCCAGGCGACGTCCATCTCCCATTCGAGCGAGGGCGAAGCATCGAGGATCGTCTCGATCGGCCGGGCTCCGCCCGGTCCCTTGCCGAACTCCCAGTTGTGATTGTGGTAGCCGAAGCCGATGCCGGCGGCGTTGAGCGCCTGCCCGATGCGGGCAAGTCCGGCAGCCAGCGCCGACCAGTCGCCGGTGCCCTCGCGATAGGCCGGCGTTGGCGGCGCCGGACAGTAGATGGTCTTGATGCCGATGGATTTTGCGATCTCGATCGAGGCGGCGGTGTCTTCGAGCTGGGTGTAGCCGATGTGGGCGGTGGGCATCGTCAGCCCGACTTCGGCCAGCGTCTTGGCCAGGCCCTTGGGGTCCTTGAACTGGCCGCCCCAGCCTTCGACCTGGGTGTAGCCGAGCTGCTTCAGGCTCTTCAGCGTGTCTTCGAGCGATTTCTCGTTGCGCGCGCTGTAGAGC
>CAYRZM010000214.1:0-3436 GCA_964428685.1 uncultured Devosia sp.
GCGCTTGGCGATGCCGGGCGCCGCTGCTATGCCCGGCACGCATCGCGGAGGCATTTGATGGCAGACTGGTCGCCCTCGCTCTACCGGCGCTTCGAGGACGAGCGCACGCGTCCGGCGCGCGACCTCTTGGCGCAGGTGCCGCTCGAGGCGCCGCGCGCGGCGGTCGATGTCGGCTGCGGCCCGGGCAATTCGACGGAGCTGTTGCTCGAGCGCTGGCCGGACGCAAAGGTCATTGGCCTCGACAGCTCGCCCGCCATGCTCGAGGAAGCGGCGAAACGCCTGCCGAAGGCGCAATTCGTACTCGGCGACGCCAATGTGTGGACACCCGAGCCGGGGACCGACCTCGTCTTCGCCAACGCCACCTATCAGTGGATCCCCGATCACCTTACGCAGTTGCCAAAGGTGCTTGCGGCGCTGCCGCCGGGCGGGTGTCTCGCCGTGCAGATGCCCGACAATCTGGCCGAGCCCACGCATCAGCTGATGCGCGAGACGGCGGCCGCCGGTCCGTGGGCCGAGCGGCTCAAGGGGGTGTCTCGCGCCGCGCTGCCGCCGCCGCGCATCTACTACGATGCGCTGAAGCCCCTCGCGACGCATCTCGACATCTGGCACACCATCTATAATCACGTTCTGGACGACGCCCATGCCGTGGTCGACTGGGTGCGATCCACCGGCCTCAGGCCGTTTCTCGATCCGCTGAACGAAAGCGAGCGCACCGAATTTCTCGCTCGCTACGAGGAGCGCGTCGCCCGCGCCTATCCGGCCGCGGCCGATGGCAAGGTGCTGCTCCGCTTTCCCCGCATCTTCATCGTGGCCGTGCGCTGATGGCGGCGAGCGGGGCCGGCACCCTCGTCATCGGTGCCAGTGCGGCGGGCCTCGCGGTCGCCCGGTGTCTCGAGGAGGCCGGCGCCGCGGTGACGGTCATCGATGCCGCGCCCGAACCCGGCACCATGTGGCGTGCGGCCTATGAGCGGCTTCACCTCCACACGCCGCGCGGCCGTTCGGGCCTGCCGTATCTGCCGATGCCCGCGGGTCCCCGCTATCCCGCGCGCCAGGAGGTGGTCGACTATCTCGAATCCTATGCGGCCGCCCTCCGGAGCCCGCCGCGCTTCGGCCAGCGCGCCACCGCCGTCATCCGCGACGGCGCGGGGTGGCGCGTCGAGACCGAGGCCGGCAAGATCGCGGCCCGCAACGTGGTCGTCGCCACCGGCAACACGCGCGTCCCCGTGACGCCGGAGTGGCCGGGCACGGAGTCCTACACCGGCCGGCTGCTTCACGCGTCGCAATACAGGACCGGCAGCGCCTTTCGCGGCGAGCGCGTGCTGGTCGTCGGGTTCGGCAATTCCGCCTGCGAGATTGCCATCGACCTCGTGGAGCAGGGGGCCTCGCCGACCCTCAGCGTGCGCGGCGCGGTCAATGTCATTCCGCGCGAGCTGTTCGGCATCCCCATCGCCAATCTCGGCCTCGTGTCGTCGCTGTTTCCGCCGGCCGTCGCCGACCTCATCAACGCACCGCTGCTGCGGCTCGCGGTGGGCGACGTGCGCAGCGCCGGCCTCACGCCGCTCCCCTATGGCCCGATCGCGCAGATCGTCGAGCACCACGCGATCCCACTCATCGACATCGGCACCCTGGCGCTGCTCCGGAAGGGTAGCATCGCGCTGCGCCCGGCCATTGCGCGCTTCACGAAAGACGGCGTGGTCTTCGCCGACGGCCGCGGCGAGCGTTTCGACGCCGTCGTTCTCGCAACCGGCTACCGTGCCGCGCTCGGCGATCTGCTCGCGGGCGTTCCGGGTGTGCTCGACGAGGCCGGGACGCCGCTCGTCAGCGGCGGCATCACGGCTGCCCCCGGCCTCTACTTCTGCGGCTTCGCGGTCGTCCCCGGGGGCACGCTGCGGCAGATCGGCATCGAGGCGCGGCGCATCGCCCGGCAGATCGCCGCCTGAGATTTGACCGGCTTCCCCCTTGCGCGGACTCGGCCGGCGTGGCCCCTTCGGCGCAGCTTCGGGGGGACAATCATGCGCACATCTTGGATCATCGGGGCGGGGATCGTCGTGCTCACCGCCGCACCGGCCTTCGCCTGCACAAGCATTTCGAGCGCGGCGGTCAAGCTCAGCGGCTGCGTCGATGAGCAGTGGCAGACCACGACGCCCAATGGCCAGGAGTTCGCCTACCTGACCGCGGACCAGAATTTCGCGCTGCAGATCGTCACCGAGCCGGCCGTGCTTGCGGCGCAGCAGCTCCACGATGCGATCATCGCCAATGCGGTCACGGCGTCGGGCAGCAAGGACGGGGTCAAGGAAATCGGCGAGCGCGTCGAGAGCGTCGACGGCAAGCCGTTCAATGTCCTCGAATACACCGTGGTCGAAGGCCCGAACACCTTCGACTTCCAGAACCTCTACTACTCGGCGCCCGGCTTCGGGACGGTGCAGATCCTTGCGGTCAGCCTCCCCAAGGACGCTGCGGCGGCCGCCTTCAAGCAGGGCCAGTTCGCCGCGACCGTCAAGGTCGGGGAGTAAGCGCCGCTACACCGCCAGCAGCCCGTCGAAATGCTCGGCGAGCTTGGGTATCGGCAGGTTGGTCAGGTCCTTGGGCAGTTCCGCAAGGATCGTCTCCTGCACCGCCGGGGTGAGGGCCGGGCGCAGCTCGCCCAGCGCCGTCGGCGCGGCGGCGATCACCAGCCGCGCATAGGCGCCTTCGCTCAGCTTCTCATCGAGCGTCTTGGCCAGCCGCTCGAGGAAGCGCCGTTCGCGCAGGTCCACCGGATCGGTGCGGTAGTCGACCGCGGCGCGCGAGCCGGGGCCCGACGGATTGCTGGCCCGGCCGGGCCGGTCGGCCATAATGTCGCGGGCCGCGAGGTGGTCCTGCGTAAAGCTCAGGTCCTTGACCGCGTGCAGCCCTTTGCCGGGCCCGTCGTTCTCGAACACTTTCGCCTGGTCGCCATCGGCGACCACGATCCAGGTGATTTTGGGCTTCATCGTGCGGCTCCTTGGTCCTGATCGGGTTCAACGCGCGGGCCCGCAAAATGGTTGGCCGCCATCAGCCGCGGCGGCCGGCGCCGATCACAAAGACTGATTGGCGCCGGGTGCCTCCGGTTGCTAGAGGAGAGGGCAGGAGCGCCCCATTTCCGGGGCCGGAAGCCTTGTCCCAGTCCGTGCCAGATCTTTCCGTCGAGGACGCCGCGCGGCGGTCCCAGACCGGCCTCCTGGTCGGCATCGTCTGCTCGATGATCTGGGGCTTTCTGCCGCTCTTGTTCGACCAGCCGCGTGACGTGAGCTCGGTCACGGTCGTTGCCGACCGGACCGTCTGGTCGCTGCTGCTCGTGGGCATCATCCTCGCGGTTCGCGGGCGGCTGGGCGAGGCGGCGGCGGCGCTGCGCGATCCGGCCACGTTCCGGGCGCTGGCGCTTTCGGCGGGCCTGCTCGCGGCCAACTGGCTGATC
>CAYRZM010000215.1:0-1515 GCA_964428685.1 uncultured Devosia sp.
CTGATGAGGTAGTTCACCACCACCGACGCACGCCGCGCCCCGAGCGCGATGTTGTATTCGCGCGTGCCGCGCTCGTCGGCATGGCCCTCGATCAGGATCTTGTAGTTCGAATAGTGGTTGAGCCAGACCGCCTGCTTGTCGAGCGTCGCGGTCGCCGTGGGCGAGAGCGTCGAGGAGTCGGTGTCGAAGAACACGCGGTCGCCGACGGTCACGAGGAATTCCTGCTGGCTGCCCGGCGGGCCGCCGCCCGGCCCGAGATTGCCGACGCCGGTGCCGTTACGGCCGCAGGCCGCCAGCGCGACGACGAGAACGACCAGTGCGGCTGCGCGCAAAAGTCCGAAGATGGGCGTTACAGAACGCATCCGGATGGTCTCCGTAGAAACGAGAATTTTGAAAGCCGCTTTTACCCGCCGTTATCTTAAGGCCGGGTTGGTTGGCGTGGTTAATTCCTGCTCAACGCGGCCCAAATGTGGCGGAAATCCGCCGGTTTGGACGCTGTTGCCGAGCCGCCACAAAAGGCGCCGTCAGCTCCTGAGCGATCCCCAGTTCGGGTCCGACGCATAGGTGCCGCCGTCGATTGCGATCTGCTGCTCGTTGCGGCCCCAGATGTCGACCGTCCAGAGCCCCGGGCCCTTGTCCCCACCCGGATCGCGCCAGAACATGATGACGCGCCCGTTGGGGCAGAAGGTCGGCCCCTCGGCGTGGAAACTATCGACGAGGATGCGCTCGCCCGAACCGTCGGGCTTCATCGTGCCGATCTGGAAGTTGCCGCCCGCCTGCCGCGTGTAGGCGATGAGATCGCCCTTGGGCGACCAGACCGGCGTCGAATATTCGCCATCGCCATAGGAGATGCGCTGCGCCCCGCCGCCGTCCGACCCCATCACATAGATCTGCGGCTGCCCGCCGCGATCGGACTCGAACACGATCTTGCCGCCGTCGGGCGAATAGGAGGGCGCGGTGTCGATGGCCGCGCCCGAAGTGAGCTGCACCGGCCGGCTGCCGTTGACGCCCGCGGCGTAGATGTTGGTGACGCCGCCATTGCTCACCGAGAACACCACCGTCTGCCCGTCCGGCGAAAAGTGCGGCGCGAACGACATCGGCGCATTGTTGATGAGCTTCTTCGACTTGCCGCCGAGCTGCGCCACGAACACCTGCGGATTGTCCTGCTCGTAGCTGGTGTAGGTGATCATCGAGCGGTCCTGGCTCAGCGCCGGCCCGAGCGTCAGCGCCGCGCCGTTGGTCAGCACCTGCACGTTGAAGCCGTCCTGGTCCATGATGGCGAGCTGCTTCTTGCGATTGGCCTTGGGCCCGCTCTCGGCGATGAACACCACCTGGCTGTCGAAGTAGCCCTTGTCGCCGGCGAGCGAGGCATAGATCGCGTCCGACACGATGTGGGCGATGCGCCGCTCGCTTTGTGGATCGGCGTTATAGGAATTGCCCACCACCTGCTGCGCCGCCGCCGTGTCCCACACGCGCACGCTCGACTGGATCTGTCCGCCGCGCTCGACCTGCCCC
>CAYRZM010000216.1:0-2428 GCA_964428685.1 uncultured Devosia sp.
CGCTACGCGATGCCGGAGGCGGCGATCGGGTTCTTCTCCGATGTCGGGGTCAACGCGATCCTCGCCAAGGCGCCGCTCGGGCGGGCGCTGCTGTTCCTGATGGCGGGGGCGAGCGTGGGCGCGTCGGACGCGCTGGCGCTCGGGCTCGCGGACGTGGTGATTGCGGCGGAGGCGGCGGACGGCTTCGTGCGCGACCTCGCCGGCGTCGCGGGCTCGGCGCATCCGGAGCAGGGGATCGTGGCGCTGATGGAGGCGAGCGCGATCGTTGCGGGCGAGGCGCCGTTCTGCGCCAGGGCGGACCGGTTGCCGGCCGGCGCGCTCGCGAGCGCGGCCGAGGTGCTCGCGGCCGCGGGCGGCGTGCCGGAGCTCAGCGAAGTCGCGGCCCTGCTTCAAAGCCGGAGCCCCACGGCCCTGACGGCGATCTTTCTGTCGCAGCGCGATGCGCGGCGGGCGATGGACGTGGGCGCGACGCTGGCGGCCGATCTGAGGCTTGCCCGCGTGATGGCGCGGGCCCCGGATTTTTCCGAGGGCGTGCGGGCGGTGCTGGTCGACAAGGACCAGAAGCCGAAATGGGTGCCGGAGCGGCTGGCGGGGGTCGATGCGCGCGCGATCGAGGCGGCCCTCAAAGCCCTTTGAATCCGGCGATTCCGGCGCCGCGCCGCGGCGATTGGTTAGCACTTCTTAAACCGTTCCCATGGACACTGTCCTGAGGGCCGAACCGGGCTCGGGGTGCGCATGTCCGACGCTCAGAAAATCGTGGCGCTGCCGGCGATCGTCGATCTCGACGCGCTCGACGACGTGCGCGACGGGCTGATCGATGCGGTGGAGCTCGGCCCCGTGACGGTCGACGGCAGCGCGGTCGAACGGGTCGCGACCAATGCGCTGTTCATGCTGATCAGCGCCGCCGAAACGGCGCGCCGCAACAGCTTCGGTTTCGCCATCGCCGAAGCCAGCGCGCCGATGCGCGGGGCGATCGAGCGGCTGGGCCTCGGCGCGCGTTTTGCCGGGCTGATGAAAGGGTAACGAGGGATGCGTGTTCTGACCGTCGACGATTCCCGGACGATCCTTGCGATGCTGCATCACACGCTGAGCAATGCCGGGTTCGAGGTGCTGCAGGCCGAGGACGGGCAGAAGGGCCTCGACATGCTGGCGCGCGAGAAGGTCGACGTGGTCATCACCGACATCAACATGCCGGTGATGGACGGCATCGAATTCATCCGCAATGTGCGCGCCTCGGGCGAGCACAATTCGCTGCCGATCCTCATCCTCACCACCGAGACCAGCCAGGACAAGCGCGACCAGGGGCGCGCGGCGGGCGGCACGGGCTGGATCGTCAAGCCGTTCGATCCCGAGAAGCTGATTTCGGTGATCCACCGCGTGGTGCATTGAGCGGGCCAACGGCCCGGGAGGGCGCCCACCGGCGATGAGCGATCTCGACGACTTCAAGGCGACGTATTTCGACGAGTGCTCGGAGCTCCTGGGCGAGCTCGAGGAGCAGTTCGCGGCGATCGAGGCGGGGCAGCGGGGCCCCGAGCGGCTGAACGCGGCCTTCCGCGCCATCCACTCGATCAAGGGCGGCGGCGGGGCGTTCGGATTTTCCGAGCTGGTGGCGTTCGCCCATGCCTATGAGACGCTGCTGGACCATGTGCGCGACGGGCGCCTCGCGCTCAACCCGCAGGTCATCGCGCTCTGCATCCGCGCCAACGACATCGTCGCCGATTTCGTCACGGCGGCGCGCACCGGCACGACGCTGGGGCCCGGCTACGGCAAGGTCGAGCGGGCGCAGTTCGACGCCTTGACCATCGGGCAGATCGCGGCCGAACTCGAAGCGCCGGAAGGCGACGGTCCGATCGAGGAATTCGACATCGATTTCGTGCCGGTGATGGTGGATCTCGATGCGCTGTCGGCAGCCGACGAACGGGCTTCCGACGACAGCTTTGCGCTGCCGCCGCTGGCGGCGGATCTCAGCCAGTGGGAAATCCGCTTCGCGCCGCACAGCGAGCTCTATGCGCGGGCCAACGATCCGCTGCTTCTCTTCCGCGAGCTTGCCAGCTTGGGCGAGCTGACGGTCACGGCGCGGCTCGAGGAGATCCCGCCGCTCGCCGATTTCGAGCCGTTCGGGGTCTATTGCAGCTGGCAGCTTACGCTGGTGTCGCCGACCGCGACCGCCGAGTCGATCGGGGAAGTGTTCGAGTTCGTCGAGGGCAATTGCGACCTCACCATCGTGCCGCTGGCGCCGCGCAGCGCCCCGCGACCCGCCCAGCCGTCGCTCGCCGAACTCGCGGCGATGGTGGACCCGGCGCGCGCGCACGCTCCCGAGCCGGGCGCACCCGGACTCGCGGCCCTGGCGGATGCGATGCAGGCCGAGGCGCGGCCGGCACCGGCCGCCGCTGCCGCGCCTCCGGCCGCCCCGCGGCTCGCCGTCGCG
>CAYRZM010000217.1:0-5520 GCA_964428685.1 uncultured Devosia sp.
GGACACCGCGGGCACCGACGGAGCGGGTGCGGGCGCGGGTGCGGGAATTCCCATCGCGACAGGAGCGGCGGCTCCGGCGGGCGCGATGGCGGAAACCGGCGCGATCGTTGGGGGCGTACTTGCTGCAACGGGTGGGACCGGCGCCATGGGCGCGGCCTCGACGCGCGGAGCGATCGATCCGAGCACCTCGTCCGGCACTTGGGCGGTGGGCGCCGGCGCCGGGGCCCGCAGAGGCTCGAGCGAACTGGCGGGCGCCGCTCCGGCCAGCGGCGCGGCAATGGCCGCGACCGCGAGCCGCGCATCCGGCTCAGCCGCGACCGGCTCGCCCTTCACCGTCGCCAGCCGCTCGGGCGGGATCGCCGGAACCTTTGCCGGCCGCGCGGCCCGCAGCGACCGCCGCGCCGCGGCCCCGGCCGCCCAGCCCGCGAGGTAAGCGAGGAAGAGCAGCCCCGCGATCTCCGCGATGTGGAAGAGCATTCCCATTCCGGCTCAGGTCTCGCTCCGGCCCGTGCCGAACCAGCCGGCGCCGAGGCCGATCACTAGGGCCGCGACCATATAGGGCCAGTAGGCGGCGAGCAGATAGCTCAGCGTCGCGATGATCACGGAGAGGTTCATCGCGGGTCGATCTCGAAAGCGATGCGGCGGTTGGCGGCCTTGCCGGCCTTGGTGTCGTTGGAGGCGATCGGGTCGGTCTCGCCATACCCCTCGGCATAGAGCCGGTCCTCGCCGATGCCGCGCTGCACGAGCGCGTTCACCACCGCTTCGGCCCGCGACACCGACAGCGCCAGGTTGACGTCGGCATTGCCGTCGGAATCCGTATGGCCCTGCACATGCACGTCGGTATCGGGACAGATCTTCAGGTCGGCCGCCAGCTCGTCGAGCACGGGCTGCGAGTCCTTGGTGAGGACGGCCTTGCCGCCGGTGAATAGAATGGCGTTCCGCTTGGCGAGAGATGCAACGCGCGACCGGCAGGCATCGAGCGGCGGCAGCGTGTCGATGGCCACCGACCAGCCGGCGCCGCCGGGGAGTGCCGCAATCGACTGGGTCACCGCATCGCGGACGGCAGCGGTTTCCGCCGTGCCCCGCAGCCACCATTGCGCGCCGTCGAAACCGAGATGGCCGGAATCGAGCTTCTGCAGCGCGGCAAGACCGGCGGCGGCGCTCGCGGCAAAGCCGTCGGGCAGGTTGCCGCCGGGGACCAGCGCATCGGTGGGCGCGTTGCCGGCGGCGGTGCCGAGTGCGGCGGCATCATCGGCGGTGGGCACGGCGCCCTTGAGGCTCACCTTGCCACCGCTGAGCGTCGCCTCGAAGGTCAGGCTCCCCGGCATGGGCGGGCCGACCTCGATCGCCTGCGCCGGCGGGGCCGCGGAAGACGCGGCCTCCGACACGGCCGGTGCCTGCGACGATGGAGCTTGTGGCAGGGACGACGACGGCGGCTCCGAAGACGGCGGCTGTTCCGACGATGGCGGCTCGGACGACGGCGGCGGTTCGGACGAGGAGAGCGCCGCCGAGGATGCGGCTTCCGGCGAAGATGCGGGTTCGGCGGACGCCGGCGCGGGCGCAGCGGATGCAATCGCGGCGGTGTCCGGCGGAGCCGACGAAGCGGGTTCGGCGGAACTCGGCAGCAGTGGTGCTATCGAGGTCAGGTCAGGTGCCGCGGCCGCGCTCGATTCGGCCGGGGCCGACGACGCCGAATTCGGTGCGTAGCCATCTAGAGTGACGTTCCAGGGAATGCCCGCGCTGGCCTTCTGGATGGCCGCCACCGCGGCGTCGCCCTCGGCCTGGGTCGCGACGGTGCCTGTGAGCGACCAGTTGCTGCCGTCGAATACGGCCTTGCCGCTGCTGAGGTGGGTCAGGGCATCGAGACCGGCGGCGACGTTGTCGGCGAACCCCTGGGGGGCGCCGGAGGCCAGCGTCGTGGTGTCGCGCGCCCCTGCCCCGGCACGTGCCGCGGCGTCGGCCTTGAGCGTGTCATCGGGCACGTAGCCGGCGAGATCGACCGAACCATCGGCCGACTTGGTCGCGGTCCAGAGGTAGGGCGATACGGCGGGCGCGGCGTCGGCGGTGGTTATCGAGATCTGCCAGGAGCTCACGTCCGTGGCGGCGGCGAGCTTGCTTTGCACCGTGTCGCGCGCCGCGCCATTTTTGGCCGTGCCGGTCAGCGACCAGCGCGAACCGTCGAGCGCGACCGCCCCCTCGTCGAGCGCCATCAGCGCATCGAGCCCGGCGAGCGCGCTGGCGGCGAAACCGTCCGGGGCGCCGGCGCCGAGCGTCGTGCTGTCGCTGGCGCCCACGGCGTGAGCTTTGACCGAGTCCTGGAACGCATCGTCGGGCGAGAAGCCGGTGAGCAGCACATCCCCGCCTGCCGATTTCTGGGCGCGCCACACATAGGGGGCGACGATCGGCAAGGTCGGCTGGTGCAGGGTGTAGGTCCACCCGGCCGTGCGGAGTCCCGAGACCGAGTAGGCCGCATCGACCGCAAAGCCCTTCTTGAGGCTGTCGACCGTGCCTTCGATGGACCACGTGGTGCCATCAAAGCGCAGCGTGCCGGTGTCCACCAGCGCGAGGATAGCGAGCCCCTTGGTCGCCGAGAGAACGAAGCCGTCGGGTGCGCCGGTCGCCGGATCGGCCGCATCGGTGCCAAGCTGGGCGATGTGTCCGTGGATGGCCGTCCGCGCCGCCTCGTCGGGAACGAAGCCGGTGAGCGAAATGCTGCCGTCGCCGGCCTTGGTGGCGGCCCAGAGGAAGGGATCGGCGGCCGGAGGCGTCAGCGCGCCCGCGTTGACGGTGAACCCCGCGACGCCTTGCGCCAGCATCGCGACGACCGCCTTGAAGTCGGCAACGGTCGGCGCCGTGCCACCGATATTCAGCCGCCCGCCTTTGATGTCGAACTGGCCGGTGGTCAGGTGGCCGAGGACCGCAAGGCCGAAATCGAGGCCCTCGCCAAAGTGCTCGGGGGCGCCGCGCGCAAGCGCGAGCTTTTCCACATCGGCGCCGGGCAGCGTGATCAGCCGGTCGCGCGTCGCCTTGTCGGGCACGAAGCCGGTGAAGCGGAGGATGCCCGGCTCCTTGGCCGCGGAGAGCGCGAAGTTCGCAACGCGTGGCGGCTCGAGACTGGCGGTGCCGCCGAGCCGCGCGATGGAGGCGATGACGGCGTCGGAGACAAGAGCCGTTGCCGGCGCTCCGGCCAGCGTGATCGTGCCGTCGGTGATGTCGGCCTCGCCGCGCTCCAGCGTGATCAGCGAAGCCAGCAGCGCCAGGGTGTTGTCGGTAAATCCTTGCGGAGCGCCTGAACTGACCGCGAGGCTGGCCTCGACCGCAATGCTGGCGGGAACCAGGGCGCGCAGGCGGTCGGCGAGGCCCGGGTCCGGCGTGTCGCCGGTGATCGCGACCCGCGTGCCGTCGTACCGGGCGGTCCAGTGATAGGGCGACGCCAGCGGCGGCGTGATGGTCACCGCGGCGAGCCGAATCCCCGCGGGCAAGCGGTCGCCGAGATCCAGCAGGGTCTGATAGGCGGCGCCGGATTTCGCCCGGCCGGAAATGGTCAGCGAGAGATCGGCGAGTTGCACATCGCCTTCGTCGAGCAGCTTTGCGGTGTCGATCCCGAATTCCGCGCCGGCAGCGAAAAGCGCCACCTCCGGCGCACCCGACAGCGGCCGGGTGGAATCGTCGGCGACACCGGCACGCGACAGGAGCGCCTGGTGGATGGGTTCGCTGGGATAGCCCCCGGCGAGCGCCAGCGCGCCATCCGATATCCGGGCCGAGAACGGGTATGGGCTCGCATATTCGGCGAGGACGATCCGCGACTGCACGGCGGCCACGCCCGGGATCGCGGCGAGCCGGGCGACGGCATCGTCCACCATCGACTTGCTGGTCGCCGTTCCCGAAACCACGGCGTCGCGGCCGTCGATGGACACGCTGGCCCAGTCGAAATCCGTGGCAAGCGCCGAGGTCGCCTGAGTCTGGAGCGCAGTGGCCAGCGGCCCGTCGGTCGCCGCGAGCGCCAGCGCGGTGCCGCCGACGATGGCGACCGCTCCAGGAATAAGCCATCTCAGAAACGAACCGGCCATACCACCCCCGAGACGCCGCTCCCCGGTGCCGCAAGAACCTGCGACCGGGGCTATGCCCGAACGCCGCACGCGCATAGCAGACGCGGCCGATCAAGCAAACCGCCTATCCGCTTGTTTATCGGCGATTCTTTGGCCCGGAGCATGACAGTTCACCGCTGAACCGCGACTGAACCCTCGCGAGCGCACCAGCTCAAAATGAAAAGGCCCGGCAGTGCCGGGCCTTTCCGCATTCGCTGAGCGGATCGATCTTACTTGATGGTCTTGGCTGCGGTGAACACGGCCTTGTAGGCACCATCCGAGTGGGCTTCGATAGAAGCGCTCGAGGTGAAGCCGCCACCCGGGTTCCACGACACCTTGCCGACGCCGTAGTAGTCGCTCGGCACAGCCGTACCACCACCGTTGTTGGTGTAGGCGCCGATCGAGCCCGACAGCGTGATCGCTTCGGTGACCGCCGCGGACACGCCGGCCTCGACTTGGGCCACATAGTAGCCGGTCGTGGTGTGCGTGAAGTAGCGCCCGCCGAGGTTGAGGCTCACGCCATCGCTGACGGTGGCGCTGACGGACGCACCGGCACCCCATTCGCTGGCCGAGGTCGCTTCGACCGAGCCCGCGAGCGTGAACATGTCGGCGGTGTAGGACGCACTGCCCAGGATGTTCCACCAGCCAGTGCTGTCCGCCGCAACCGCGCCGACGACCTTGACGGCGTCGAACGTGCCGGTGAAGCCGGCATGCAGGTTCCAGAGGCTCGACTGGTCGACGTCGGCCGAGATGTGGGCCGTGATGCCGTCACCCGCGTAGTTCAGGGTGCCGACCGCAGTCCAGTACGGGCCGGAGCTCGTCCAGTTGCTGAGGTTCTCGAGACCGCCCGAGATCGACAGGCCGTTGCCCAGGTTCGAAACGACCTGGATCACAGCGCCGCCGGTCGCGACGGAGCTCGCGAAGCCCACGCCGGTCGACACGTCGTCCGAGTTGAACAGGCCGAGGTAGTTCAGCGGGGTGTCATCGCCATTGTTGAAGATCGAGCCCTTGTAGCCCGCCATCAGCATGGTGGTGTCGCCGATGCCGACCCAGGCTTCCTTGATCGCGATCGAGCCGCTGGTGTAGCCATTCCAGTTGTTCTCGACGAGCTTCAAGTGCGCTGTGGCCTGGCCGAAGTCGCTGTCGGCGCTGGCGACGAACTGCAGCCAGGCGTCGATATTCACATCGGTGTCCATCTGGCCCGAGTCATCCATCACGGTGACGGTGCTGCCAGAGCGCTGGAACGTATCGCCATAGAGATTGACGTCGGCATTGTAGTTGCCAGCGTCGAATTCGAACGACACGCCGCCCGAGATCTGCAGGCAGTTGTCATCCGAAGAGATGGTCAGTCCAGAGATGCCGAGAGCATCGCAAACGTCGAGAGACGTCACAACACCCAGGTCGGCGGCGTAACCGGCGGTCGTGAGACCGG
>CAYRZM010000218.1:0-3027 GCA_964428685.1 uncultured Devosia sp.
GCGCCCTTGCGCAGCGCCTCCACCGTCTGCTCCCGCACGAGGTCGGCGAACTTGGGCGCGGCCATCGGGCCGACCACCGTGTCCGCCTCGAGCGGGTTGCCCAGCGTCCAGCCCCTGGCGTTCGCAACGAAGCCGTCGACGAACGTGTCGTAGACGTCGGCGTGCACATAGATCCGCTCGACGCCGCAGCAGCTCTGTCCCGAATTGAAGAAGCTGCCGTCGACGAGGTTTTCGACCGCGTAGTCGAGCTTGGCGTCGGGCCGCACATAGGCGGGGTCCTTGCCGCCGAGCTCGAGGCCGAGCGTTGCAAACGTGCCGGCCGCGGCGCGCTCGATGCGGCGGCCGCCTTCCACCGAGCCGGTGAAATTGATGTGGTCGATGTCGCCCGAGGCGATCAGCTTTTCGGTGTCGCCGTGCGACAGAACGAGGTTCTGGAAGAGCCCGTCCGGCAATCCCGCCGCCTTCATGGCTTCGGCGAAGCGCTCGCCCACGAGAAGTGTCTGCGTCGCGTGCTTGAGGATCACCGCATTGCCCGCCATCAGCGCCGGCACGATCGAGTTGCAGGCGGTGAGGAACGGATAGTTCCACGGCGCAATCACCATCACCGTACCGAGCGGCTCGCGCGCGATCCAGCGACGGAACCCGGGCTTGTCGGGCCGGAGCGAGGGCGAGAGCTCCTTCTCGGCGATCGCGATCATGTGCCGCGAGCGCTCCTCGAGCCCACGCATTTCGTTCTTGTAGCGGACCGGCCGGCCCATCTGCCAGGCGAGCTCGGGCACGATCTCGTCGTTCTTGAGCAGGATCGCATCGACGAAGTGGTTGAGGAACTTGGCGCGCTCGCGCACCGTCACCTCCCCCCACGCCTTGCGCGCCGCCTTCGCCTTGCTGACCGCGGTCTCGATCTGTGCGCCGCTCGCCACCGGCCGTTCGGCATAAACCCGCCCGTCCACGGGCGAGATGATTTTGACCGTTTCGGTCATGTCGTCACCTGCTGGAAAAGTTGGCGGTGTTTACGACCTTTCGAACCCGCGCTTCAACTCCCAGTCGGTGATGCGCCGGTCGTATTCGAACTGTTCCCATTCGGCGGTGTGGACGTAGTGGTCGACCACCTTCTGCCCGAAGGCTTCGGTCAGCATCTTGGATTTGCGCAGGTTCGCCGTCGCGTCGCGAAGGGTCTTGGGCACTTCGCGCAGCCGCTTGCCGAAATAGGCGTCGCCCGAGAACGGCGCTTCGAGTTCGAGCTTGTCGTCGATGCCCTTGAGACCGGCAGCGAGCAGAGCGGCGAAGGCGAGGTAGGGGTTGAGGTCGGCGCCGCCGATCCGGCACTCGACCCTGACTCCCTTGGTGTTTTCGCCACAGAGGCGGAAGCCGGCGGTGCGATTGTCGCGGCTCCAGATCGCTTTTGTGGGGGCAAAGGTGCCCACCTGGAAGCGCTTGTAGGAGTTGATGTAGGGGGCAAGAAAGAAGGTGATGTCGCCGGCATAGGCCAGCAGCCCCGCCATGTACGACTTCATCATCGGGCTCATGCCGAGCCCGTCCTTGCCGTCGATGAAGACGTTCTTGCCGCCCTTGGCGAGGCTCATATGGATGTGGCTCGACGAGCCGGCGAGGCCATAGTCCCACTTGGCCATGAAGGTCACCGACTTGCCCTGGAGGTAGGCGATCTCCTTGGTGGCGTTCTTGAGGATCACGTGCCGGTCGGCCATCGTCAGCGCGTCGGCGTAGCGGACGTTGATCTCTTCCTGCCCCGGCCCCCACTCGCCCTTGGAGTTCTCGACCGGAATGCCCGAGGCCTGGAGGTGCTTGCGCAGCGCGCGCATCACCCCCTCTTCCTTGGTGGTCTGGAAGATGTGGTAGTCCTCGATGTAGTAGCCCGCCGTCTTGGGATTGCGGAAACCCTTCTCGACGATCGAACGGTAGTCCTCGTCGAAGAGGTAGAATTCGAGCTCGCTGGCGAAATTGGCGGTGAGCCCCATCTTCTCGAGCCGAGCGAGCTGCGCCTTGAGCACGGCGCGCGGGCTGTGCGGGATGGGCTCGTGGTGGTGGTGATCGATGAGGTCGCAAAGGATGATCGCCGTGCCCTCGAGCCAGGTCGCCTTCATCAGCGTCGTGGCGTCGGGTTTGAGCACGAAGTCGCCATAACCCTTTTCCCAGCTCGCCGCCTCGTAGCCGGGCACCGGCTCCATATCCATGTCGTTGGCGAGCAGGTAGTCGCAGCCATGCGTCTCGTCGACCGCGCCCTCAAGGAAGTATTCGGCCTGGAAGCGCTTGCCGATCAGCCGCCCCTGCATATCGGGAAAGCAGCAGAGCACGGTGTCGATGCTGCCGCCGGCGACATCGGCTTTGAGCTGGGCGAGCGTGTAGGCCATGACGGAACTCCCTGATGGTCTTTTGTGACGTGTTGGTGCGAATGGAAAGGGCCGCGGGGACACCGCGGCCCTCGTGTCGGATGCCGGCGATCAGGCCTCGCCGAACTTGGCCTCGATCGCGGCGATCTCGGCCTGGCGCTTCTTGATCATCTCGCCCACCGGCGGCCCCTGGAAGCGGCGGTTCTCGAAGCCGAACCAGAGGATGGCGGCAAGCACCAGGAAGCCGATGGTGATCCACAGCACCTGCCCGTTCGGCGGCTGGATGGCGATGAACACGATCAGGATCATGCCCAGAACGCTCAGCAGCGCGAACAGCCGGTACATGGTCTTGCCGATGTTCCACGGCCCCATCACCGGCCATTTCGGGCCGCCGATGGCAAAGGCGCCGGCCACGATCGGCACGGTGAAGCTGAGGAACAGGAAGATCAGCGTGGCGTTCACCGTGATCGTGTAGATGTTCGTTCCACCGATCGACACCGTCTCCGCAAGCCAGACGAACAGGATCTCGAGGATCGCTCCCGTCCAGATCGCCGCGACCGGGGTGCGGAAGCGGACGCTGACGGTGGCGATGGCCTTGGAGACCAGCGGCAGGCCGCCGTCGCGGTTGAACGCGAACAGCATGCGCGAGGTCGAGGTCACGGTGGCCAGACCGCACAGG
>CAYRZM010000219.1:0-6416 GCA_964428685.1 uncultured Devosia sp.
TCGCCGTTCGACATGCTGATCCTCGACCGCATGATGCCGGGAATGGACGGGCTCACCGTGCTCAAGACCCTGCGCGCCGCCGACCGTCAGCTGCCTGTGCTGTTCCTCACCGCCATGGGCGACGTCGACGACCGCGTCGATGGCTTGCTCGCCGGCGGCGACGACTATCTCGTCAAGCCATTCCACTTCTCCGAGCTCGTCGCCCGCGTCACCTCGCTGGCGCGCCGGCCGCAGCAGAACGGCGCGACCACCCGGCTCGTCGTCCACGATCTCGAGCTCGACCTGCTCGATCGCACCGCGCAACGTGCCGGCATCTCGATCGATCTCCAGGCCAAGGAATTCGCGCTGCTCGAGATCCTGATGCGCAACGCCGGCCGCATCGTCACCAAGACGATGCTGCTCGAGCGCGTGTGGGACTTCAACTTCGACCCCAAGACCACCGTGGTCGAAACCCATATGAGCCGGCTGCGCGCCAAGATCGACCGGCCGTTCGACGTCGCCCTCATCCACACCACCCGCAACAGCGGGTATTCGATGCATGCGCCGCGTTAGCATCCTTTCCGGAACGGCGTTCCGCTCGGCGCTGCTGTTCCTGGTCGTGTTCGCCATGGTGCTGGGCGTCGCCGGCTGGGTGATCCTGGGCGCCACCCGCAGCTCCGAATTCGAGGAGACACAGGCCAACATCCAGGAAGACGTCAACCTGCTGCACGACGCCGACGCCACCGGCGGCGAGCGCGAGCTCACCCGCTTCATCGAGAGCGCCGCCGCCACCCGCTCCGACAAGCAGTTCGCCTTCGGCCTGTTCGAGCCGAGCGGCCGGCGCATCTCGGGCAATGTCGAAGGCATGCCCGCCTTCCGCGGCTGGGGCACGCTCGAGCGCCAGCCCGGCCAGAACCCCGGCGATCCGCTGTTCCTCGCCTATGTCGAAAAGCTCGGCAACCGCGTCATCGTCGTTGGCCGCTCGCAGCGCACCGGCATGGTGATCAGCGGCGCCATCCTCAATGCGCTGATCTTTTCGGGTATCGTGATCTGCGCCGCCGCCCTCGTCATCGGCTACATCCTGAGCCGCGGCGTATCGTCGAAATTGCAGGTGATCGACGAGACGCTCGAAGAGGTGTCGCGCGGCAACACCGAGGTGCGCCTGCCGGTCGGCCGTTCCAACGACCAGATCGACCATGTCTCGCGCCAGATCAACGCCCATCTCGACCGGCTGAGCGAATTCATGGGTGCGATGCGCAATACCATCGTCGCCATCGCCCACGACCTCAAGTCGCCGCTGAGCCGGGCCTACATGCTGCTGCAGGACGCCTCGACCGCCCGCGATCCCGAAGAGACCTCGGCGCTCCTCGAAGACGCCTCGAGCGCCATGGATTCGCTTGGCGAGATCATGGACACCGTGCTCCGCATCTCGCGCATCGAAGCCAGCGACGACAGCTCGAGCTTTGCGGCCTTTTCCGCGAGCTCGCTGATGCGCGACCTCGCCCAGACCTTCGAGCCGGTGGTCGAGGCCGCCGGCCAGTCGCTGCGCTGCACTCTGCCCGCTGCTGACGTGGAGGTCTTCGGCGACCGCCGCATGGTGCAGCAGATGCTGGTCAATCTCATCGAGAACGCCGCGCGCTATGGCGGCGAGCACACCGCCATCGACCTCAGCATCGAGACGCGGCCGTCCGGTCCGGCGCTGATCGTCGCCGACACCGGCAAGGGCATTCCGCCCGAGCGCTACGAGGACGTGCTGCAGCCCTTCTTCCGCATCGCCTCCGACCGCAATGCACCCGGCGCGGGCCTCGGCCTCGCGCTGGTGAAGGCCGTCGCCACGCGTCATCACGCGCGGCTCGAGCTCAGCGACAACCGCCCCGGCCTGCGCGTCGCGGTGAGCTTCCCGCCGGTGCCGCCGGCGGTTGCGCGCCGCGAGCCGCGCCGCCGTGCTTCGCCCGCCGCGCCCGCCCTCTCGCAGGCACCCCTGCAACATTAACCCGAAGTAAAGTTCGCGAGAGGGAGAGGCAAATCCCGCTCCGCATGATGCCGCCATCGACGCAGTCGATGGCGCCGGTCACTGGCCGACGCAGCCAACCAGACGGAGACCTCAATGCGCAAATTCGCTTTGGCCCTCAGCGTGCTCGCCGCCCTCGGCAGCACTGCCGCAATGGCCGCTACCTCCACCACGTCGACCACCACCACGACCACGGCCGCGGCGACCACGCCCGCGAAGCCGGCGATGGCCGCCCCGCTTACCGTCACGGGCGCCATCACCGCGATCGACACCAAGGCGCACACCATCACCATCAACAAGGTCGCCTACCACGTCTCGTCCAAGTTCGACCTCTCCAAGCTCAAGGTCGGTGAGAACGTCACCGTGACCTACAAGGTCGTCAAGAAGGTCGACTGGGCCACCAAGATCGTCGTCGTGAAGGCCTAACTTTCACGCGGCGAGGAGCGGAGGGGCGCCTCCGCTCCACTGTTGCGAGGGGCGATTGCCGCAGGCCGGCAATCGCCCTTTTCGTTCGCGGCTATGCCGGCGGGCGGGTTAGGAGATTGCGAACAAAACGAGAATAATGCTGTGTGGTGCTTCGCGCCAACCGCATCGATTCGCCGCCCGTGACCCCCGCCACCGACTACCTCGACCGGCTCAACCCCGCCCAGCGGCGGGCGGTGGAGCACGGCACCGGTGCGGCGACGCCCGGGCCGCTGCTGGTGATCGCCGGCGCCGGCTCGGGCAAGACCAACACCCTCGCCCACCGCGTTGCCCACCTCATCGTCCACGGCGCCGATCCGCGCCGCATCTTGCTGATGACGTTTTCGCGCCGCGCCGCCGGCGAGATGACCCGGCGCGTCGAGCGCATCGCCGCGCAGGTGATGGGCACCTCGTCGGGCGCCGTCACCGATGCGCTCCACTGGGCCGGCACCTTCCACGGCATCGGCGCACGGCTCCTGCGCGAATACGCCCCCAATCTCGGGCTCGACCCGCAGTTCACCATCCACGACCGCGAGGATTCGGCGGACCTGCTCAACATCGTTCGCCACGACCTGGGCCTTCACGACAGCAGGTCCCGCTTTCCCGCCAAGGGCACCTGCCTTGCCATCTATTCGCGCACGGTCAACGCGCAGGCCGACCTGGCTCTGACCCTCAAGGACGCCTTCCCGTGGGCCGCGATGTGGGAAGACGAGCTCCGGAAGCTCTTTGCCGCCTATGTCGAGGTCAAGCAGGCGCAGAACGTCCTCGATTACGACGACCTGCTGCTCTACTGGGCCGCCATGATGGCCGACGCGGCGATCGCCGCCGACTTCGGCGGCCGCTTCGACCACGTGCTGGTCGACGAATACCAGGACACCAACCGGCTGCAGTCGGCGATCCTCCTCCGCATGAAGCCTGAGGGGCATGGGCTCACCGTCGTCGGCGACGACGCGCAGTCGATCTATTCGTTCCGCGCCGCGACGGTGCGCAACATCCTCGACTTCCCGCAAAGTTTCGCGCCGCCCGCCGACATCGTCACGCTCGACCGCAACTATCGCTCCACCGCGCCGATCCTCGATGCCGCCAATGCCGTGATCGCCGAAGCCGCCGAGCGCTTCACCAAGAACCTCTGGACCGAGCGCACGTCCACCGCCAAGCCGCAGCTGGTGACGGTGCGCGACGAGGCGACGCAGGCGCTCTACGTCGTCGAGAATGTGCTCGAAACGCGCGAGGGCGGCGTCCGCCTCAAGGACCAGGCCGTGCTGTTCCGCACCTCGCACCACTCCGGTCCGCTCGAGATCGAGCTCACGCGGCGCAACATTCCCTTCGTCAAATATGGTGGTCTCAAATTCCTCGACGCCGCGCACGTCAAGGACATGCTCGCTTTGCTCCGCTGGGCCGAAAACCCGCGCGACCGCGTCGCCGGTTTCCGCGTGCTGCAGCTGCTGCCGGGGATCGGGCCCGGCATCGCCGGCAAGCTGCTCGACGCCATCAACGACCAGCCGCGGCCGCTGCTGGCCCTGGCCGAGATGCCCCCGCCTCCGCGTGCCGCCGGGTGGGAGGCGCTGGTCGCCGCGGTCGGCGATCTCGCCGGCGCCCCTGACTGGCCCGGCGCCTTCAGCCGCGCCCGCCTCTGGTACGAGCCCGTGCTGAGCGAGGCCCACGAGGATGCCGCCGTGCGCCTCCTCGATCTCCTCCAGCTCGAGCAGATCGCCGCCGGCTATCCGAGCCGCGAGCGCTTCCTCACCGAGCTCACCCTCGATCCGCCCGAGGCCTCGTCCGATCTCTCCGGTCCCGGTCTCAAGGACGAGGACTACCTGATCCTCTCGACCATCCACTCCGCCAAGGGGCAGGAGTGGAAATCGGTGCACGTGCTCAACGCCGTCGACGGCTGCATCCCCTCCGACCTCGGCACCGGCTCGACCCACGAGCTCGAGGAGGAGCGGCGCCTGCTTTACGTTGCCATGACCCGCGCCCGCGACGCGCTGCATCTCATCGTGCCGCAGCGCTTCTTCGTCACCCAGCAGCAAAAGCTCGGCGACCGCCACCTCTACGCCCAGCGTACCCGCTTCATCACCCGCGCCATGCTGCCGCTCTACGACGACGTTCTATGGCCACCGCTGAAGCCGCTGGCCGAAACGACGGCACCGCTCGCGGCGCGGCGCGACCTCAAGTCGGAAATGCGGGGGATGTGGGCGAAGTGAGCGCCTGGTCTCAGTGGTTGACCAGCGCCGCCGCGCGGCCGAGCATGCCCTGCTCGGCGCTCTGCCACACGATGTGGTTGCGCTTGCCCGGCTCGGCGATCTGCACCTCGGCGCGCCGCCCGTCGCGGGCATGCGACATCGCCAGGTTGATCGCCTCGACCTGCGCCGTCTCCTGCCGCAGGTACGGACCTTTGGACTGGCCGTTGAGGTCGATCCACCAGCGGTCGCGCGCGAAGATGACGATGAAGATGGCCGTGGGCATGAGGCGGATTCCTGTAGCGCCGCTCTACAGCCATACCCGGCGACCCGCTCGCCATGTGCGTCTTTCGGGAATTATCATTAAGATAGATCAACTTATGGGCCCGCAATGGCGCTGAAACCGCTGCCCGTGGAACTGCCGCGCGCCCGCCGCCTCTGGCTCGGCGCCCAGCGGCTGCTGACCCGCGCGCCGTTCGGCAGCGGCCCTGCCGCCACCCAGGCTGCTGTCGAGCACCTCGGCTACGTGCAGATCGATACTATCAACGTCATCGAGCGCTCGCACCACCACATCCTCTTCAGCCGCATCCCGTCGTACCGGCGCGCCGACCTCCACCACGCGCAGAGCGTCGACAAGACCGTGTTCGAGTACTGGACGCACGCCCTCGCCTTCATCCCGACCCGGGACTTCCGCTTCTTCATTCCGCAGATGCGCGCCTACCGGAAGGAAGCCATGAAGTGGTTCGCCAACGTCCCCGACAAGGACGTGCTGCGCATGCTCCGGCTGATCCGCGCCGAGGGCCCCGTCACCATCCGCGACATCGAGGAAGAGCCGGTCGAAAAGACCCACCTCTGGGCGAGTCGCAAGCCCTCCAAGCACGCACTGGAACGCGGTTTCTTCGACGGCCGCCTCGCCATCGCCGAACGCGCGGGCATGCTCAAGACCTACGAGCTGATCGACCGTCATTTCGACTGGAGCACGCCGCCTAGGCCCGCGACGCCGCGCCAGATCGCCGAATATCTGCTCGACCGGGCGCTCCGCGCCCAGGGCGTCGTCAGCGCCCCCTCGGTGATGCATCACCGCCTGCGCTTTTCACCCGAGCTCGAGGCGATCGTCGCCGGCCGCGTCCGCCGCGGGGAGTTGGTGCCGCTCGACATCGCCGGCGAGCCGCACTGGGCAACGCCCGAAACCCTCGAGGCCGAGCTGCCGGCGCCCGGGCTCGTTCATATCCTCTCGCCCTTCGACCCGCTCATCATCCAGCGCAGACGCCTCAAGCACTTCTTCGGCTACGAGCACCTGTTCGAGGCCTATCTGCCCAAGGAAAAGCGCAAGCTCGGCTATTTCGCCCTGCCGGTGCTGGTCGGCGACGCCATCGTCGCTGCCCTCGATCTCAAGGCCGACCGCGAGAACCGGCGCCTTTTGGTCCAGGCCTGGCACTGGCTGCCAGGCGGCAAGGCAAAGGCCCACAAGCGCCTGATCGAAGCCGAGCTCGACCGCTTCGCCGCATCCCCGTGCGGCGACTGACCCACAAACCGACCGCGGCCCCCCGATGGGCGCCGCCGGAAGTCGGGTGTCGTGACGCTGCTTACTGGAAGCGATACCGGACGGTGCCGCGGATCTCGTGGACCGTGTTGCCGTTGAGATAGTAGGACGGCTGGCCCAGCGCATCGTTGGTGATGGTCGGGATGTAGATCATCCGGTAGCCGAGGTCGGCGACCCAGCTGCCCATGTCGTAGGTGACGCCGGCCATCAGCGCGGCCGCGCCGCTCCAGCTGCTGCCGTC
>CAYRZM010000220.1:0-3794 GCA_964428685.1 uncultured Devosia sp.
GGATACGGCTACACCATTGGCAAGCCGATCGGCCTCGGCTATGTCCGCCATCCCGAGCCGGCGACCGGCACCTATGAGCTGGTCGTCGCCAACGAGCGGGTCGCGGCGGACATCCATTTCGCCCCACTCTACGACCCGCAGAACCTGAGGGTGAAAGCGTGAAGGTCCTCGTCGCGGTCAAGCGCGTCATCGATGCCAATATGCGCGTTCGCATCAAGTCCGACGGCAGCGGCGTCGAGGCCGACAACGTCAAGCTCGCCATGAACCCCTTCGATGAGATCGCGGTGGAAGAGGCCGTGCGGCTCAAGGAAAAGGGCGCCGCTTCCGAGGTCGTCGTCGTCTCGATCGGCCCGGCGAAGGTCGAGGACACGCTCCGCCAGGCCCTCGCGATGGGTGCCGACCGCGCCATCCTCGTCGTTCACGACGGACGCACAGAGCCGCTCGGCGTCGCCAAGGCGCTTGCCGCCGTCGTGGCGACTGAAGTCCCCGACCTGCTGCTTCTCGGCAAGCAGGCGATCGACGATGACGCCAATGCCACAGGCCAGATGCTCGCCGCGCTCCTCGGCCGCGGCCAGGCGACTTTCGCCAGCAAGATTGAGATCGCCGGAGGCAAGGCGACCGTGACGCGCGAAGTCGATGGTGGCCTGCAAGCCCTCGAACTGCCGTTCCCCGCGGTGATCACCGCCGACCTCCGGCTCAACACGCCGCGCTTCGCCTCGCTGCCCAACATCATCAAGGCACGGTCGAAGCCGCTGACGAAGACGACGGCGGCCGAGCTCGGCGTCGACCTCGCGCCACGCCTCAAGGTCATCTCGGTCGAAGTGCCGCCGCCGCGCAAGGCCGGCATCCGGGTCGCCTCGGTTGCCGAGCTCGTGCAAAAGCTCCGCGATGCCGAGGTGCTGCCGTGACCACGCTTCTGCTGGCCGCCGGCAGCGGCGCGCCGCACGCTCTCACCGCCGCTCTCAAGCTTGGCGGGGACGTGGACGTGCTCGCGGTTCCGGAAGACGCGCTGGCGGAGCCGCTCGCCGAGTTCGTCGCGAGCCTCGCCGGCTACGACGCCATCGTCGCGGCAGCGGACTCGACCGGCAAGAATCTCCTGCCCCGCGTCGCGGCCCGGCTCGACGTGATGGTCGTCTCCGACGTTATCGAGATCGTCTCGCCCGACACGTTCAGGCGTCCGACTTACGCGGGCAGTGCGATCGAGACCGTGCAATCAACGGATCCGGTGAAGATCATCTCCGTTCGTGCCGCCGCCTTTGGGCCGACGCAGATCGGCGGCCTCAAGAGCATCGACGCCGCCCCACCGGAAACCGAGCTCTCGCGCATCGTCTCCGCCGTTGCGAAGCGCGAAGCAGGTCGCCCCGAGCTCGGTTCCGCCAAGATTGTGGTTTCGGGAGGCCGCGCCTTCGGCAGCAAGGAGCAGTTCGATGCCCTGCTCGGTCCTCTTGCCGAAAAGCTCGGTGCCGCCATCGGCGCGTCGCGCGCCGCGGTTGATGCCGGATATGCCGCCAACGACCTCCAGGTGGGCCAGACCGGAAAGATCGTGGCGCCGGCGCTCTACATCGCGTGCGGCATCTCGGGCGCCATCCAGCATCTTGCGGGGATGAAGGACAGCAAAGTGATCGTCGCCATCAATTCCGATCCGGAAGCGCCGATCTTTGCGGTCGCCGACTATGGGCTCGTCGGCGACATCTTCACCGTCCTGCCCGAGCTCACCGCCGCCCTCTAGGCGGTCGTCGCCGCCTCGCGCGCAACGAAGCTGTTGGCGGCAATCGAGGCCGGCTTCATCTCGATCGAGAATCCCGGCCGCGTCGGCGGCATGTAGGCGGCACTGCGGATCACGCAGGGATCGACGAAGTGTTCGTGGAGGTGGTCGACATACTCGATCACCCGCCCCTGCTTGGTGCCGCTCACCGCGAGATAGTCGATCATCGAGAGGTGCTGCACATATTCGCAGAGCCCCACTCCGCCCGCATGCGGCCACACCGGGAGGCCGAACTTGGCCGCCATCACCATCACGCTCAGCACCTCGTTGAGCCCGCCGATGCGGCAGGCATCGATCTGCACGATGTCCACCGCCTCCCGCGCCATGAACTGCTTGAACACGATGCGGTTCTGGCACATCTCGCCCGTCGCGACCTTCACCGGCCGCACGGCCTCGCGGATCTTGCGGTGCCCCTCGACATCGTCCGGGCTCGTCGGCTCCTCGATGAAGTAGGGATCGAACCGCTTGAGCGCGTTCACCCAGGTGATGGCCTCGTCCACCTCCCACACCTGGTTGGCGTCGATCATCAGCTTGCGCTCGGGCCCCATGATGGAGCGCACAATCTCGAGCCGGCGGATATCGTCATCGAGGTCGCGTCCGACCTTCATCTTGATGTGCGTGAAGCCCGCAGCCACGGCTTCGCTCGCCAGGCGCTTGAGCTTCTCGTTGGAGTAGCCGAGCCAGCCGGCCGACGTCGTGTAGCAGGGGTAGCCGTTCGCCTTGAGTTCGGCGATCCGCGCCGCCTTCCCCGGCTCGGCGCGCCGGAAGATCGCCAGCGCCTCGGCGGGAGTCACGGCATCGGTCAGGTAGCGGAAATCGATGATCGAAACGAGCTGCTCCGGGCTCATCTCGCCCACCAGCTGCCACACCGGCTTGCCCGCCACCTTCGCCATCAGGTCCCAGGCCGCGTTCACCACCGCGCCGGTGGCAAGGTGCATCGCGCCTTTGTCCGGTCCGATCCACCGCAGCTGGCTGTCGCTGGTCACGTAGCGCCAGAACCGTCCGGGGTCCGCTTCGATCCATTCGAGGTCGAGCCCGACGATCCGGGGACGCAGCGCGGCAATCGCCGCGCACACCACCTCGTTGCCGCGGCCGATGGTAAAGGTCAGTCCATGGCCCTGGTGCGGTCCATCGGTGCGCAGCACCACATAGGCGGCCGAATAGTCGGGGTCCGGATTCATCGCGTCCGATCCGTCGAGCGAGTCTGAGGTCGGAAAGCGCAGATCGTGAATGTCGAGGGCAGTGATGCGCATCAGCGATGAGGTGCGGGACGTTGGCAATGGCGGTCAAAACGACCTGGTCCCGCAGCGGCGCGAGCCGCCGGGGCGTGAGCGAAAAAGTCGGGGCCGGGAGAGGACAATCCCGGCCCCGCGCGTCTTACTGGTAGAGGTTGGCGGCGATCTTGGGATCGTCGATGTTGCTCTTGTCGTACCAGAAGAAGCCGGTGTCGATGTGCTTGGGCAGCGTCTTGCCGGCAATGGCGTCAACCGCGGCCTTCACCGTCTCGTAGCCGATGCCGACGGGGTTCTGCGTGATCGAGCCCAGCAGCGTGCCGTCCTTGATGTCGGCGATCTGGGGCGCGCCCGAATCGTAGCCGACGACGACGATGTTGCTCTTGCCTTCCTTCTTGGCGATCCCCGCGCCGATGGCTCCCGGCTCGTTGGTCGCAAAGATGCCCTTGATGTCCGGGTGGCCGAGCAGCATCGCCTTGGTCACGTCGGCGGCCTGGTTCGGGTCGGTACCGAAATACTCGATGTCGACGATGTTGATCTTGGGATACTTCGCCTTGATCTCATTGACGAAGCCGTCGCGGCGCTGAATGCCGGTCTGGCTGGTCTGATCGAACGACACCACGCCGACATTGCCCTCGTTGCCGATGGCTTCGGCTAGCTTGTCGGCCGCCAGCGCCGCCGAAGCGAGGTTGTCGGTCGAGGCGGTGGTCGCCGGCAGGTCGCTGTCGACGCCGGAGTCGAACGCGATGATTGGAATCTTGGCGTCGGCGAACTTCTGCAGCACCGGTACGGCGGCC
>CAYRZM010000221.1:0-2673 GCA_964428685.1 uncultured Devosia sp.
CCACGGCAAAGATCTTCCCCCGCGTGGGTCCCGCGCCCCCCCCACGAGGGCGTGGCCCGATGACCAATCCCTGGACCGACCGCACCGCCCCCAGCCTCGACGATTTCGAGGAAATCGCGATCGCCGCTTATGCCGCGCTGCCGGCCGAGTTCCGCGCCCTCACCGGCGACGTCCCCTGCTCGGTCGCCGACTTCCCCGACGAGGAAACCGTCACCGAGATGGGGCTCGAGACCGAGTTCGACATCCTCGGCCTCTTCCGCGGCGTCGGCCTGCCGCAGGGGGCCGGCAACCTGGTGACGGGCCAGCTGCCCAACCGCATCTGGCTCTATCGCCGCCCCATCCTCGACTACTGGGCCGAGAGCGAAGACGGCGAAACGCTCGGCGAGATCATCACCCACGTCCTCGTCCACGAGATCGGCCACCACTTCGGCTTCTCGGACGAGGACATGGAGGCGATCGAGGCGAAGGTGGAGCATGACTAGCGGCTCCTGGGCTCCCTCCCCCCTTGCGGGGGAGGGGTGGGGCGGGGGGCCACGTGCTCCGGCTCTATCGGCCCCCACCCCCGGCCCCTCCCCTCAAGGGGGGGGGGTGCGGTCGATTGCGAGCAGCTGATCATGTCCCACCCCACCCAAGGCCCGCTGCTGCTCGACCGGCTCGGCATCGCCCACACGCTCCACCCCTACGACTACGATCCCGACGCCCCGCGCGTCGGGCTGCAGGCGGCGGAGGCGCTCGGGATCGACGCCGGCCAGACCTTCAAGACGCTGATGATGGAGGTCGACGGCAAGCCCGTCTGCGCCGTGATCCCCTCCGACATGGAAGCGAGCCTCAAGAAGGTGGCTTCGGTGTTTGCCGGCAAGTCGGCGTCGATGATGAAGGTGCCCGACGCCGAGCGGCTCACCGGCTACAAGGTCGGCGGCATCGGGCCGTTCGGCCAGAAGCGCAAGGTGCCGACGGCGTTCGACGAGACCATCGGGTTTTTCGACAAAATCTACATCAATGCCGGCCAGCGCGGCCTGCTGCTGAGCCTCGTCCCCGCCGATGCCGTCCGTGCCGCCGAAGGCCTTGTCGCCGACCTCACGGCCTAGGAGCCGCGCCCTCGTGGTTCGACAGGCTCACCATGTGGGCTGCTGAGAGTGCCGTGAGGACCTCATGGTGAGCCCGTCGAACCACAAGGTCCGGGCGCGCTAGCCACCGTCATCCGCGTCGTCTACGTTCCTCGCCAGCGTCACGGTGCCCCGATGAAAATCCTGGTCGTCTCCGATCTCCACTACGCGTTGCCGCAGTTCGACTGGCTGGTCGCCGTGGCGCCGCGCTACGACCTCGTGATCATCGCCGGCGATCTCCTCGACATCGCGTCCTATGTCGATCCCGAAACGCAGATCGTCGTGGTGCTCAAATATCTCCAGCGGCTCCGGGCCATCACCAAGCTCCTCGTCTGCTCGGGCAACCACGATCTCGACGTCACCGGGGCGGACGGCGAAAAGCACGCCGGCTGGATGCGCGCGGTCAAGCGCCTCGCCATCCCCGCCGACGGCGACACCCTGTTCGAGGGCGACATCATGCTGACCCTCTGCCCGTGGTGGGACGGGCCTGAGACGCAGAAGGCCATCGGCAAGCAGTTCGCCGATGCGCTGAAGTACCGGCAGGGGCCGTGGCTCTGGGTCTATCACGCGCCGCCCCCCGATTCCCCGATCAGCTGGTCGGGCCAGCGCTATTTCGGCGATGCCGCGCTCAATGGCTGGATCGCCGAATATGCGCCCGACCTCGTGATCTGCGGCCATGTCCACGAGGCGCCGTTCGTGCGCAACGGCTCGTGGGTCGATCGCATCGGCGACACCTGGGTGTTCAATGCGGGCAAGCAGATCGGCGACGTGCCCACCTCGATCGCCATCGACACCGATGCCCGCGAGGCCGCCTGGTTCTCGCTCGAAGGCGCCGAAAGCATCCGCCTCGATGCCCCGCTCAAGCGGCCGATCCCGCCGCTCAGCGACATGCCGGAATGGATGCCGCGCTAGAGCGTTGCTCTAAAGACGCCCGTCGCCGGAGCTGCTCGGCCCGGCGCTGACCGCCGGGCGCTGCCGCTGCACGAGGGCGTCGAGCACTTCGTCCACCATGCCGAAATGGTCGGAGCGATGGGCGAACTGGCGCTTGAAATCGGCAAGGTAGCTGGTGGCGTCGGTCAGCCGCCGGGCGAGGATGGTCGAGACGTGAAAGCTGATCTCGCGATGCTCGCGCAAGAGCTCGCGGGCATTCTCGATGCGGAAGGCGGTGGTTTCGGCGACGGCGCGGACGGTCGCGGTATGCGGGCCGCCGAGCAGCGCCGCGATCTCGCCGAAGATGGCGCCGGGGAGAGCGGTCGCCGCCACCTGCGTGTCGCCGCGCAGCACCTCCACCTCGCCCACGGCGAGAATGAACATGCGGTCGGTGGGTGGGCCTTCGGCCAGCAGCACATCGCCCGGCTTGAACCGGTCGAGCGGAAAGCCGTCGCAATAGGCCAGCACCGCCGCCATGTCGTTGTCGCTGCTCATCGAACGCCCCGGATCGTGACGGGCGATGATGGACTCAGATTTGCGGCGGACGCAATGCGGCTCAGGCGGCGAGACTGGTGTCCGCCGCGACGCCCAGCATCAGGTTGAGGTTCTGCACCGCCGCGCCCGAGGCGCCTTTGCC